>NZ_JAMYVA010000006.1:0-219211 GCF_040323505.1 Mesorhizobium sp. M0040 | reverse complement strand
CCCTAGTCCCCTACTGCCCTACTGCCCTACTGCCCTACTGCCCTACTGCCCTACTGCCCTCGCTTCAAAGCCACCCGTTCTTGCGAAACCGCCAGTAAAGAAACGTGCAGATCAGGGCAATTG
Source organism: Mesorhizobium sp. M0040 (assembly GCF_040323505.1). NCBI lineage: Bacteria > Pseudomonadati > Pseudomonadota > Alphaproteobacteria > Hyphomicrobiales > Phyllobacteriaceae > Mesorhizobium > Mesorhizobium sp. M0040. The sequence continues at coordinate 219,088 of NZ_JAMYVA010000006.1, read as the reverse complement.
CCGCCAGGACGGCCGGGTAGCCATATTCCATCCTCAGTTCCGGCATGTCGCTGAAATTCATGCCGTAAATGCCGGCGAATGCCGTCGGCACGGCCAAGATTGCGGCCCATGAGGCAAGCTTCTTGGAGATCGCCGTCTCCTGGCTTTGACCGACCAGAAGGCTCGCCTCGAAGGCGAAGGCGAGAACCTCACGCAGGCTGTCGATCTTTTCCTGGACAGTGCGGATGTGGTCGGTGACGTCGCGAAACAGCGGGTGCATGGCTGTGTGGATTTGCGGCAGATCGGCGCTGGTGAGCCGCCGGCAGACCTCTACCAGCGGCAGGGCCGCATTACGCAGGCGCAAGAGATCGCGGCGCAGCATATAAAGCCGTTCGATATCGGAGCCGGTCATCGGTTTCAGCAGAACCTTGTCCTCGATCGCCTCGACCTCGTTTTCGATCTGCTCAAGCACCGGCATGTAGTTGTCGACGATGAAGTCGAGAATGGCGTAGAGGACGAAATCCTCGCCCTTGGCAAGGGAATGCGGGCAGCTTTCCCAATGCTGGCGAACGGCGGCGTAGGAGGTCGACGGGCCATGCCTGACGCTGACAATGTAGCCCGCGCCGACGAACAGATGCGTCTCGCCGAAGGTGACGCGGCTGTCGATCAGCTGCGCCGTGCGGGCAACGATGAACAGGGCATCACCATATTGCTCGATCTTCGGTCGCTGGTGCGGATGCTCGGCGTCCTCGATCGCCAGCTCATGCAGATGGAATTGCGCCTGGACGCGCAGCAACAAATTGCGGTCGGGCTCCAGCAGTCCGATCCAGACCACGTGGCCCGGCTTCCCGGCCCATTCGCCGGCTTCCTCGATCGGAATGTCGGCGATGCGCCGCCCAGCCGTATAGACGCCGCAAGCGATTATACCCGACATCGGCGGCGCAGGAGCAAACTCGCGGACGTATTCCATCGCAGCCTCCTGAAGGCGGGGCCTTCATCGCGGAACTGAGAAGTCGGCGCGTCGAAAGCTTAGCGCAATTTTCTGTCAGGTGGCGAATCCGAAATTCGCATCAGTGCTGAGAGAACTCACTTCGCTGGTTGGGTTGCGGGAAGAACAATCTTGTCCGTCTTGTCGCCCTTCGGACGATCGGCCGGCATCTGATCGCCGGTGACGATATAGTAGATCGTCTCGGCGATGTTGGTAGCGTGGTCGCCGATGCGCTCGATGTTCTTGGCGCAAAACAGGAGATGTGTGCAGGGCGTGATGTTGCGTGGGTCTTCCATCATGTAGGTCAGCAATTCGCGAAACAGAGAGGTGTACATGGCGTCGATCTGGTCGTCGCGGTCGCGCACGAAACCGATTTTCTCCACCGACCGCGACGCATAGACGTCGAGTACTTCCTTGAGCTGGGTCAGTGCCAGATTGGCCAAAGCCTCGAGGCCGCGGAACAGGCTGTTCGGCTGGCGCCCGTCTGCGACGGCAACCACCCGCTTGGCGACGTTCTTGCCGAGGTCGCCTACCCGTTCGAGGTCAGCCGAGATGCGGATCGCGCCGACGATCTCGCGCAGATCCGTCGCCATCGGCTGGCGTTTGGCGATGATGATGATCGCCTTGTCGTCGATCTCGCGCTGTCCCTCATCCAGAACCAGGTCGTCCCGAATGACTTTCTGGGCAAGCCCCGGATCCGCATTGACCAGCGCCGCGACCGCCTGCTCGACCATGCGCTCGGCATGCCCGCCCATCGCCGCGATGCGCTTCGACAGATATTTCAGCTCCTCGTCATAGGCGCTGACGATATGCACGGACTGCATGACGAAATGCCTTCCCGGGATCTCGTGGTTGAGTCGTTCCCTCGAATCCCCGCTGATACGCTAGCCGGATGACAGAAAAAAGAAACGGCCCATTATGTGCTAGAGATAGTACTACGTTAGCGAGCCGGCAAATGGACCGTGAACGCCGCACCCTTGCCGACCTCCGACCTGATGGAGAGTCTGGCGTTGTGGCGGGTCAGGATATGCTTGACGATGGACAGGCCAAGGCCGGTGCCCTTCTGGGTTCGGCTGTTCTCGACGTCGACGCGGTAGAAGCGCTCGGTGATGCGCGGGATGTGCTCTTCGGGGATGCCGGGGCCGAAATCCCTGATGGTGACGTCGATGCCCGGTTCGGGATCGCTGTCGCTGCGTATGATCGACACCACGACGCGTCCGCCCGACTGACCATATTTGCAGGCGTTTTCCAGCAGGTTTTCGAAGACCTGGAAAAGCTCGTCCCGATCGCCGGGCACGTCGAGCGGCCCTTCCGCGAAATCACGCTCGATGACGACGCCGTTTTCCTTTGCGAGCGGCCCAAGCGAATCGATGACGCTGTCGATGGCCTGGCGCAGGTCGACCTCGGTTCCCGGCTTGAGATAGGGCTTCATCTCCAGGCGCGACAGCGACAGAAGATCGTCGATGAGGCGCGCCATGCGGCTGGTCTGGTTCTGCATGATCTGCAGGAACTGCTCGCGCGCCGCGGGGTCGTTGCGGGCCGGCCCGCGCAGCGTCTCGATGAAGCCGGCGATCGAGGCGAGAGGCGTGCGCAGCTCGTGGCTGGCATTGGCAATGAAGTCGGCTCGCATTCTGTCGATCCGGCGCGCCTCACTCTGGTCCTTGAACACCAGCACGTAGAGATCCGTGGCATGGCCGACTGAAGACGCGCTCACCCGATAGGCTCGTTCGACCGGCAGCTTTTCTATGTAGTCGACGCTGTCCGAAGCGACGTTGCCCGCCAAGATACTATCCAGCAAGGCCTGCATTTCCGGCGCGCGGAATTTCAGCGACAGCGACATGCCGGGCGCAATCCCGCCGAAGGCGGCAAAGGCAGCAGCGTTGGCGTGGACGATAGCGGCGGAGCGATCGAAAATGATCAGCGGATCGGCAACCGCCGCCGCGAGATATTCGCCGGAAAGTTGTTGCACGCTCGACTCGATGGCCGCGGCATTTTCGGTCGATTGGCGGGCGATGCCGGCCGGCAGCATCGCAGCGGCAACCAGCACGGCGCCAGCCAGCAGCACCACATAGCCAGACATGCCGGCAAAACCATAGACCATCAGAACCGCAACGAGGCCGGCCGCCAGCAGCCAGCGGCTGTTCCACAGCCGCATGGCGACGGCTTGCGCCCTGCCTCTCCGCTCCGTGCCGATGTCGGCCATTTGCGCTCCGTCTGCGGCCACTTCAAGAACTTCTTGCTGGACCGGCGCTAGAGCGCAGTGCGTCCAATTGGACGCACAAAGGACGCTCTACCACTTTATCTGCTGCATCGTTCTTTCCGAAAATCGATTCCGATTTTTGGGCCGATGCAGTAAGGCTCCCAATAGCACGAGTCCGGAAGCTGGAAAGGTTCGCCTCGATGAAAAACGCTAAGGAAAGCCCCGCCGCACCCTCATCGGGGCCGCTGAAGATCATGATCGACGGCAAGGAGAGAGCGTTCGACATCGAGGCCCCCGCGCTTCCCGACTGGGTCGAGGACCGCAAGCTCACCGCCGGCGGTTACCCTTACGACAAGAAGATGAAGAGCGAGGAGTATGACGAGAGGCTAGAGAAGCTGCAGATCGAGCTGGTCAAGGCGCAGGCGTGGCTGCAGTCGACGGGCAAGCGGGTAATGTCGCTGTTCGAGGGGCGCGACGCTGCCGGCAAGGGCGGCACTATCTTCGTTTTGCGCCAGTATCTGAACCCTCGCACGGCGCGCAACGTGGCGCTGACCAAGCCAACGCCCACCGAGCTTGGACAATGGTACTTCCAGCGCTACGTCGACCACTTCCCGACGTCGGGCGAATTCGTCACCTTCGACCGCTCCTGGTATAACCGCGCCGGCGTTGAACCGGTGATGGGATTCTGCACGCCCGAGCAGCACAAGCAATTTCTGGACGAGGTTCCGCATTTCGAGCGGATGATCCGCAACGAGGGCATACATTTCTTCAAATTCTGGCTGAACATCGGCCGGGAAACGCAGCTCGAGCGATTCCACGACCGCCGCTGGAGCCCGCTGAAGAGCTGGAAGTTTTCGCCAATCGACATCGCCGGCATCACCAAATGGGACGAATACACCAAAGCGCGCGACCTGATGGTCGAGCGCACGCACAAGGAGTTCGCGCCCTGGATCATTGTGCGGGCGAACGACAAACGGCGCGCGCGGCTGGCCGTCATGCAGCGCATTCTCCTTTCGCTTCCCTATGACGGCCGCGACCTCGACGTCATCGGCAAGGAGGACAAGAAGATCATCGGCGAAGGGCCGACTTTCCTCGAAAAATAAGCTCACCTCATCGATACGCGGCTCTCATGCCGCCAGCCGGGCAATCCGCTGCAGTCGCTTCAGCGTGGTGTCGTCCTGCAGCGCCTGCTGGAAAAGCGAGATCTCCTGGTCGATGCGGTCGCAGAGCGCGCCGGTGTCGCCCCTCAGCAGGTCGCGCGTCTGTAGCAGCGCCGCGACAGGCTTCTTGGCGAGTTGCCTGGCTCTTGCCAACGTGGCTTCCTCGACGCTGCCGTCCGTCACGATCTCGCCGACAAGGCCCAGTGCCCTGGCATCTTCGGCGGCGAGCGTGTCGCCCAGGCAGAAGAAGCGGAACGCCCCGGCATAGCCGAGCTTCTGCGGCGCCAGAATGCTGGTCGCCGCGTCCGGCACCAGGCCGAAATCGACGAACGGCACGCGAAACGTGCTCTTGCTCGAGGCGATCACCATGTCGCAGTGGAACAGGATGGTGCAACCGACGCCGACGGCGTCGCCGTCGACACAGGCAAGGACCGGTTTCGGGAACGTCGCCAGCGTGCGGAACATATCGGTGACGGCGGCGATCAGTCGCCGATGTTTGGTGGCGTCGAGAAATTCGGAGAAATCGGCACCGAGGCAGAAGCACCCGGCCAAGCCGCGCAGGACCACGACGCGGACGTCGTCGTCGACAGCGGCTTCGTGGAATGTTCTGGCCAGGCTTTCATAGGCCCGCCTGTCCAGCACCGGGCGGCCGTCACCCGACGATACCGTGACGATCAGCGTGTGATTGCGGAATTCTGCTTTTGAGTGAACGTTCATGGCCTCTCTCCAATCTCACGAGGCGCGTCTCTGTCCGAGCATGTCCGGGTACCCTCTGGCCAGCACCGGCGCAAAGTGGTTGCGGCGCGAACGCACCACGTCGAGCGTGTGCTCGTTGAAGGTGAGCAGTGTGGCAACCACCTGCTGGTTGCCATAGGTACGCTGGTAACCGAGCGGGGTTGCCAGGAAATGCAGCTGCAGCGCGCGAAGCACCCACATCGGCTCGAATTCGATGATCACCTGGTTGACGTTGCGCTTCAGACCCCACTCGACGAAGCCGGCGATCAGCTCGGTGCCGACCGTCGACACGCCGCGCCGACCGTCGCGGAATCCCGGCGCAACCGCATAGCGGGTCAGTTCATAGACATTCGGGCCCGACGGTGGGGTTCCCTCATAAAGGTCCGCCAGCACATCGGTTAGAAGATGTGCCCGGGTCGTCGGCAACATCCGCTGATAACCGGCGAGCTCGCCATTGCGGATGACGATCTGGTGCACTGCCTCGTCGTGGTCGAATTGATCGATCTCGAGGCCATCAGGGCGCTGCAGATCGGTCCATCCCATCTCTTCGACGAAAACTCTGTAACGCAAACGATGAACGGCCTCCCAGAGGTCGGGCCGTTCCATCAATTCCTGGGTCGTGAGGGAAAAAAGCATTTGCCGTCTCCTAGTTTCAATAGGAAGATACGGCCGTGCTTTCCCAAAAAAATTACGCGATCACGCAAGCAAGAATTTCTAGGCCGGCGCGGCCGACCTAGTTAATATAGCCGCGCCTTATCGCTTCCGCGACGGCCTGGACCCGGTTGACGGCACCGAGTTTGCTTTTGGCGTTAAGAAGGTGTTTCTCTGACGTGTGTTCCGAAATGCCGAGAATTTGTGAAATCTCCCATTCGGACTTGCCAACAGCAGCCCATTGCAGGCATTCGCGCTCACGCGGCGTTAATTCGACATGATCGATGGTTTTGCCCGCCATGGTGTGGAGCTGCATTGCGCGGCCAATCGCATAAGTCGAGACCAGCGACACCAACCCGAACTCGGCGCTCGACAATTCGACAGCCTCGCCGCCTAGCGACACCATGACGATCTGGCCATCGAGCGTGATTAGCGGGAAGGCCAACCCGTCGCGCAGCTTGAATTCGCCGGCATCGCCCATCACCTCGCCGCCGCTCTTGCCGATGCGGATGCCCTGAGATGCTTCCCGCCACTGGAATGGCGCTTGAAGCTGCTTCATGTGGCTGACGACGGGGTCGTGATCGACGTAGTTGCGCGCGACGTAGCGCTCAAGCCATTCAGCCGGCCAGTCGCAGAGCAGCACATGGTCCTTTTGCTGGTTTCTCGGTGTGCCAGGTTGCGGAACCGTCCCGGCCATCAGCGCCGTCAGCCCGAACCCGCTTGTTACCCCCAGCAGCTTTTCGCAGACGGCGGCGGCTGTGCCGGCGTGCTGCAACTGATCTATCAACTCCAGCGTACGATCGAAATGACCCATCGCAACATCTACCCCATGTTGCCTTCCGCTCTTGACGCCAATGGCAGTGATCAACCCGCACCACGCCATCAACCCCGGACTGCAAAGCTGCCTCCCCTGTGCGTCCTACTGCTCCTCTTCAGCCGGCATCACGCAGTCACTTGCAAACTCACTAAACAATATCCCTAAATTGCAATGATGAAACCAAAAACCGTCGTACCTGTGTTTTTTTCGTACAAAAACCTGTTATTTCGTACGAAAGCCGGGGCAAGACCCGGACGGAGTCGTCGCGTGGCGTTTCGGCGCATATCCATTTCATTGATCTCGATATTGATCGGAGCGCAATCGCTTGCGGTTGCTGCGCTCGCCGCGGAGCCGCAGGTGCCGGTGTTCTGGGACGCCAAGGAGCGGCTGCCAAAGCCGGACCTTTCGATGCTGCCGCGGCTGCGATTCCTGACCACCACGGATTTCCCGCCGTTCAATTTCCTCGATGGGGCAGGCCGGCTGTCGGGCTTCCATGTCGACCTGGCGCGCGCCATCTGCGCCGAGCTCGGCATTGCCGAAAAATGCCAGATCCAGGCGCTGCCCTGGGCCGAGCTCGAAGGTGCGCTCGGGAAAGGCGAGGGCGAAGCGATCATTGCCGGCATCGCCGCGACGCCGGAGTCGCGGTCGAAATACGCATTTTCACGCTCCTACCTGCAATTTCCGGCACGCTTCATCATGCTGAAGACACAGGCGCTGACCGAACCAATGTTCGACAAGCTGCGCAGCAAGCGTGTCGGCGTGATCGCCGGCTCCGCGCACGAGCGGATGCTGCGCGATTATTTCGGCGACGTCCAAATCGTCCCGTTCGCAAAGCCGGAGGAGCTTTATGGCGAGCTGAAAGCCGGCAAGATCGACGCCGCCTTCGGCGACGGCATGCGTTTCGCCTTCTGGCTCGGCGGTTCGGATGCAGCGGGCTGCTGCCGCTTTGCCGGCGGCCCCTATCTGGCGCCCGAATATCTCGGCTCAGGCATGGCAATCGCCACCAGGGCCGACGATCCGGCACTGGCCGCCGCTTTCGACTACGCGCTGCAGGAAATCTCGGTGAAAGGCACGTTCGCCGAGTTCTATCTGCGCTATTTTCCCGTCAGTTTTTTCTGAGCTTGGCCGCCGGCTCAGGTCAGCGTGCGAAGGCGGGCCTTGGCGGCTCGCGCAATGGCGGCGACCGTCAGCGCATCGAGGTCGAGTTCCCGGCGGACGAGCTGCAGGACGCGCACCTCCTCCAGGCGCATTTCGAGATCGACAGCTGCGACCTCGAAGGCGGCGGCATAGGCGGTGTCACGCAGGCGTTCGGGCAGCGCCTCGGCGACGCGCGCCAGGACGCCCTCCAGCCCATCCTTTTCATGCAGCATTTTCTGGCAGGCCTGGGCGACCTCGACCAGCCGCTCCTGGTTGAAATCCTCAAACACCGGCCAGGATCGAACGACGTCGCCGATCCGCGCCAGTTCGACGTCGGTCATGTCGCGGTCTGACGCCGAGGTGATGACCATCAGGTAGATCATGGCTTCGTGTGGCGACAATGGCATTTACAACTCCTTGAGATGGTCCCGAAGTTAGGAACGAGGGGCCGGCGCCGCAAGGAAAAACAGCCGCGATCGTCGGCGCTCCGATCACGCCTTGGAACTTGATCCATCCTGACTATCGGGACGGGGGCGCTTAATCTTCTTGCCTGATCACGGTCCTGCCCGAAAACCGGGTTCCACTTTTCGGGATCATGGTCTAGAGCATGCGGCTGCCGGCATGGATGCCGGCAAAGTTGCAGGAATAGCATCATGGCCGAACGACAGCCGATCGATCTCAGCCCGGAAGTCCTCGCCGCCGCCGCCGAAAGCAAGGCGTGGCCATTCGAGGAAGCGAAAAAGATCGTCGCCCGCTACGCGAGCAGCGGCTACCCGGAAACGGTGCTGTTCGAGACCGGCTACGGCCCGTCCGGCCTGCCGCACATCGGCACGTTCGGCGAGGTGGCGCGCACATCTATGGTGCGCCACGCTTTCCGCGTGCTGACTGAAGACAAGGTCAAGACGCGGCTGCTGTGCTTCTCCGACGACATGGACGGATTGCGCAAGGTGCCGGACAATGTGCCTAACAAGGACATGCTGCGCGCCTATCTCGGCAAGCCGCTGACCAGGATACCGGACCCGTTCTCCAATGAGTATCCGTCCTTCGGCGCCGCCAATAACGCACGGCTGCGCGCTTTCCTCGACCGTTTCGGCTTCGATTACGAATTCGCTTCCTCGACCGACTATTATACTTCCGGCCGCTTCGACGGGACGCTGCTCAAGATGCTCGAGCGCTTCGATAAGGTGATGGCAATTATGCTGCCGTCACTGCGCGAGGAGCGGGCGCTGAGCTATTCGCCCTTCCTGCCGATCCATCCCAAGACCGGCATCGTCATGCAAGTCGCGATCGACGAGCGCAAGCTCGACGCCGGCACCATCGTGTGGCGCGACCCGGACGCCGGCGAGCGCTTCGAGACGCCGGTGACCGGCGGTCATGCCAAGCTGCAATGGAAGCCAGATTGGGCGATGCGCTGGGCAGCACTCGGCGTCGATTACGAGATGTCCGGCAAGGATCTGATCGATTCCGTCAAGCTCGCCGGGCAGATTTGCCGCGCGCTCGATGCTCCGGCACCCGAGGGCTTCAATTATGAGCTGTTCCTCGATGAGAACGGCCAGAAGATCTCGAAGTCGAAGGGCAATGGGCTGACCATCGACGAGTGGCTGACTTACGCGCCGACCGAGAGCCTTAGCCTTTATATGTTCCAGCGCCCGCGAACCGCGAAGAAGCTTTATTTCGACGTCATCCCGAAGGCGGTAGACGAATATTACACGTTCCTCTCTGCCTATCAGAGGCAGGACTGGAAGGAGCGGCTGGGCAATCCGGTCTGGCACATGCATGACGGCAATCCCCCGGCAGTCGACCTGCCGGTTCCGTTCTCGCTGCTGCTCAACCTGGTCAGCGCCTCGAATGCGCAGAACAGGGACGTGCTGTGGGGTTTCATTTCGCGCCACGCGCCGGGTGTGACGCCGACAACCCATCCCGAGCTCGACCGGCTGGCCGAATATGCCATCCGCTATTTCGACGATTTCGTGAAGCCGGCGAAAGTGTACCGTGCTGCCGACGCGGTCGAGCGCGAGGCGCTGACCAAGCTTTCGGAAGCGCTCGCCGCGCTGCCGGCTGATGCCGACAGCGAGGCAATCCAGAACGCTGCCCTCAATGTTGCGCGCAAGATCGAGCGCTACCAGGATCATTCCAAGCAGAGCCCGGAGGGCGGACCCGGTGTCTCCGTCGCCTTCTTCCAGATGATCTATCAGGTGCTGATAGGTCAGGAACGCGGGCCGCGCTTCGGCTCCTTCGCCGCGCTCTACGGCATCGCCGAAACGCGCGAGCTCATTCAGCGGGCGCTGGCTGGTCAGCTGGCGGCATGAGGACGCCGTCTTGCTCCTCCAGGATCGAGCTAGGCGCTACAGGCGCGGATCGCGACGCAGCAGCCGGGAGCGGCGGCAGGCCTGAAACGCTCGGCGCCGGCCCGAAGACGCCTTTTTTTGCTGCACGCGCCTTCTCGCCGGCTTCTGCGTAAGGGCCGCCCTTGGCGGCGCGCGCCCAGCCATTTTCGACCAGCCATTGGCCGATATCCTGATTGCCGATCCGGCACTCGGCGGCGATCAGATCACGACCGCCTTCGGGCGGCACGGCACAGACCACCGCACGACTGCGGAGAAAGGCGCGGAAGGCCGTTCGCGCCCGAATGCCGCAATTCCAGGACTCGCCGCCGTCGGTGCAAGTCTCCTCCTGCTTGACGATGTCGATACCGGAAACCGCAATCGAATAGCCCTTTGCTTCGATGACCCCGGCGGCCGACGCGACGGGCTGGAATAGTTTCGTGCCTTTCCAGTCGTCGGGCATTTTCGTTTTTGGCGGCTTGGGCGGTCCGGCCAATGCCAGATCGCTCAACGGGGCGCGCGGCTCTATCCGTTCAAGCTCGTTGGAACCGAGCTGCGGCGGCACCACGATTTCTGGATCGATTGCCCTCGAATGCGCCGCCTGCTTGGCCGGCACTGATTTCGGGATGGCCGACGTAGCCGGCGCGGCGGGCTGCGGTTCAGCGCCGACCTGGATTTGCTCCCAGGGGCCGCCGCTTTCGCTCTGGACGGCGCGGCCGCCGGCGACAATTGCCGTGGCCATCGCCGGGATCGCCAGAACAGCCAAGGCAAGGTGAGGCAGACGCACCGGCCCCGCGCCTACTGGCTTGCCCAGACAATCCGCGCCACCCATTCGACATCGCGCATGGGGATGTCGCGGTCCGGGTGATCGGGATTGAGGGAGACCAGCGCGATCGACCTCGGTGTCTGGCGGTCGAGCACCTTGGCCATCACCTCGCCGGCATTGGTCTTGACGACGACGCGATCACCCTTTCGTATGGTAGCCCCTGGCTCGACGATCAGGACATCGCCATTGCGATAGAGCGGCAGCATGGAATCGCCCTGGACCTTCAAGGCATAGGAGGTTTCGGTTGCCCGTGCCGGAAGCTCGATCAGGTCCCATCCCTGCCCCGCTGGAAACCCGGCGTCGTCGAAGAAGCCACCGGCGCCCGCCTGGGCGAAGCCGAGCAGCGGCACCGACGATCTCTGCACGGGTAGTGCGTCGGAATTACCCCGACCCTCGACCAGCCCCGCAAATTCATCCAGCGAGGCGCCGGTCGCCTCGATGATCTTGGCCAGCGATTCGGTCGACGGCCAGCGCGGCCGTCCATCTGAGGACAGCCGCTTCGATTTGTTGAAGGCGGTCGAGTCGAGGCCAGCGCGCCTGGCCAGTCCAGAGGCCGAAAGCGAATAACGCTCGGCAAGAGCGTCGATGGCGGCCCAAACGCGGTCGTGCGAGAGCACCTTGCTCTTCCTTCGAAACAGGAAAAAATACCTTCCCTGTTCTATCCCTTGGCCGCCATCTTGTCCACCGTCGAAGACGGCGTCACGCCGCCTCCTTGGCCTCGTTTCTGGTATAAGGATCGAAGCGCTCGTAGAAGGTCTCGCCCTTCTCGGCCATGTCGAGCAGCAGCTTCGGCGCCTTGAACTCGGCACCGTATTTCTTCTGCAGGCCTTTGGCGATCTTAGCGAATTTTTTCGCGCCGATGCCGTCTATGTAGGACAGTGCACCACCGGTATAGGGCGCGAAGCCGAAGGCCAGGATCGAGCCGACATCGGCCTCGCGTGGGTCGGTAACGATGCCCTCTTCCATCACCCGTACCGCCTCAAGCGCGATGGTGACCAGCAGCCGCTGCTTCAGTTCCTCATAATCGACCTGCTCCGGCGACAGCTGCGGGTAGAGGTCCCTGAGGCCTGGCCACAGCTTCTTCTTGGCCGGTTTTGCCGGATAGTCATAGAAGCCCTTGCCGTTCTTGCGGCCCAAGCGACCATGCGTGTCGACCATCGTGTTGATCAGCGCCATCTGCTTCGGGTCGACCGCCTTGTCGCCGAGGTCGCGCATGGTCTGCTTCATGATCTTCTGGGCAAGGTCGATCGCAGTCTCGTCGGTCAACGCCAGAGGACCGACCGGCATGCCGGCGGCCTTGGCCGCGTTTTCGATCATCGGCGCCGGAACACCTTCGATCAGCATCTTGTAGGCTTCCGACATGTAGCGCAGCACGCAGCGATTGACATAGAAGCCGCGCGTATCGTTGACGACGATCGGCGTCTTCTTGATGGCGCGGACGAAGTCGATCGCGGTGGCCAGCGCCTTGTCGCCGGTCTTCTTGCCGAGGATGATCTCGACCAGCATCATCTTGTCGACCGGCGAGAAGAAATGAATGCCGATGAAATTCTTCGGGCGCGCCGAATTCCTAGCCAGCGATGTGATTGGGATGGTCGACGTGTTCGACGCGAAGATCGCCGACGGCTTGAGCACAGCCTCGGCCTGTTCGGTGGCATCCTTCTTGACGGCCGAATCCTCGAACACCGCCTCGACCACAAGATCACAGCCGGCAAGATCGGCGTAATCGGCCGTCGGCGTGATCAGCGACAGCAACCGATCCTTGTCCTGCGGCTTGGCACGGCCCTTCTTCACCTGATCCGAGATAAGGGTCTCGGAATGCGCTTTGCCCTTGGCGGCGGACTCCATGTCGCGGTCGAGCAGCACCACCGGGATGCCGGCCCTGGCCGTCACATAGGCGATGCCGGCGCCCATGAAGCCGGCGCCGAGTACGCCGATCTTCTTGAACTTCGTTTCCGGCACACCGGCCGGGCGGCGCGCGCCCTTGTTCAGTTCCTGCAGCGACACGAACAACGAACGGATCATCGCTGCCGCTTCCCTTGTCTGCATGATCTCGGTGAAATAGCGTTGCTCGATCCGCAAGGCGGTGTCGAACGGCACCAACAGGCCCTCATAGACGCATTTCAGGATGGCGGCAGCGGCGGGATAATTGCCATAGGTCTCTCGGCGCAGAATGGCGATGGCCGGGGGCCACAGATTGGCACCGGCCACCGAATAGATCGGGGCGCCGGGCAGCTTGAAGCCCTTTTCATCCCATGGCGCCACCGGCTTCAAGCCGTTCCTGATCATCGCCTTGGCGGTTTCGACCAGCTTGTCCGGCTCGGCAATCTCATGGATCAGGCCCATCGACTTGGCCTTCTGAGGCGACAGCGTCTGGCCGGACGTCAGCATTTGCAGCGCCTGCTGCTGGTCGGTCAGCCGTGGCACGCGCTGGGTGCCGCCGGCGCCCGGAAAAATGCCGATCTTCACTTCGGGAAGCGCCATCCTCACTTTGTCTGAATCGGCCGCGACACGGCCATGGCAGGCGAGCGACAATTCGAACGCGCCACCCATGCATGTGCCGTTGATCGCCGAAACCCATGGCTTTCCCGAAGTTTCCAGCTTACGGAACAGGCCGTTCATGGTGCCCGCATTGTCGAACAGCGCCTTGGTCGCCTTCTCCGGGTCCTTCGCCTTGTCGGCGGCGAAGGTCGCCAGCATCTTCTGCAGCATGGTGATGTCGGCGCCGCCCGAGAACGTATCCTTGCCGGAGGTGATCACCGCGCCCTTTATCGCTGCATCGCTCGCCACTTTGTCGACGATGGTATTCAGTTCGAGCATCACCTCCTCGGTGAAGACGTTCATCGAACGGTCCGGCATGTCCCAGGTGACCAGCGCAATGCCGTCGGCGTCGATGTCGAGGGTGAAATTGGTGTAGCTCATCATCTCTCTCCGTCAGACGCGTTCGATGATCGTTGCAGTGCCCATGCCGGCGCCGATGCAAAGCGTCACCAGCGCGGTGTTGAGGTCGCGGCGTTCCAATTCGTCCAGCACCGTACCGAAGATCATCGCACCGGTGGCGCCGAGCGGATGGCCCATGGCGATGGCCCCACCATTGACGTTGATCCGGTCATGCGGAATGTCGAAAGCCTGCATGTAGCGCAGCACCACCGAAGCGAAGGCCTCGTTGAGCTCGAACAGGTCGATGTCCGACAGCTTCATCTTCGCCCGCTTCAACAGCTTCTCGGTGACGTCGACGGGGCCGGTCAGCATCAGCACCGGTTCGGAGCCGATGTTGGCGAACGCACGGATGCGTGCGCGCGGCTTGAGGCCGAGCGTCTTTCCCGCCTTTTTCGAGCCGAGCAGCACGGCCGCCGCGCCATCGACGATGCCGGAGGAATTGCCGGCATGGTGGACGTGGTTGACCTGTTCCACCTCGGGATGCTTCTGCACGGCGACGGCGTCGAAGCCGCCCATTTCGCCGGGCATGACGAAGGACGGGTTGAGCGCGGCCAGCGACTGCATGTCGGTCGAGGGCCGCATATGTTCGTCATGGTCGAGGATGGTCAGGCCGTTCTGGTCCTTGACCGAGATCACCGAATTCTTGAAGCGGCCCTCGCCCCACGCCTTGGCGGCACGCTTCTGGCTTTCGACCGCGTAGGCATCGACGTCGTCGCGCGAAAAGCCGTATTTGGTGGCGATCAGGTCGGCCGAGATTCCTTGCGGCACGAACCAGCCGGGCAGGCCGACCGATGGGTCCATGAACCAGGCGCCGCCGGAGGCGCCCATGCCGACGCGCGACATCGATTCGATGCCACCGGCAATGACGATCTCGTCGGCGCCCTGTGCGATCTTGGCGGCGCCGAAATTGATGGCGTCGAGGCCCGAGGCGCAGAAGCGCGATATCTGCATGCCAGGCGCCTTGGTGTCGTAGCCGGCCTCGAAAGCGGCGGCACGTGGAATGACCGCACCCGCCTCGCCAACCGGATCGACACAACCGAAGATGATGTCGTCGACGGTGCCGGTGTCCAGCCCGTTGCGGTCGCGGATGGCCTCGAGCACCTTGGCGCCGAGCCGCACCGCCGGCACTTCGTGCAGCGAGCCATCCTTCTTGCCCCTGCCGCGCGGCGTGCGCACGGCATCATAGACATAAGCTTCGGCCATTTTCCTGCTCCTTGGGTTTGCTGAAACTCGCTCAGAGCGAGCGCCCGATCAGCAATTTCATGATCTCGTTGGTGCCGCCGTAGATGCGCTGGACGCGGGCGTCGCGGAACATGCGCGCAATCGGATATTCATTCATGTAGCCATAGCCGCCATGCAATTGAAGGCATTCGTCGACGACTTTTCCTTGCAGGTTCGACAGCCAGTATTTGGCCATAGACGCGGTCACCGGGTCGAGGCCGCCGTTGATGTGGCGGGCAACGCAGTCATTATAGAAGACGCGGCCGATGGTCGCCTCGGTCTTCAATTCGGCAAGTTTGAACTGGGTGTTCTGGAATTCGATGATGGCCTTGCCGAAGGCCTTGCGCTCCTTGACGTAGTCGATGGTAAGCGCCAGCGCCCGCTCGACCATGGCAATAGCAGTGGTGCCGATCTGCAGCCGCTCCTGCGGTAATTGCTGCATCAACTGGACAAAGCCCTGGCCTTCCTCGTTGCCGAGCAGGTTCGAGGTCGGCACACGCACGTCGTTGAAGAACAGTTCCGACGTGTCGTTGGCCTTGAGGCCGATCTTGTCGAGGTTGCGGCCGCGCTCGAAACCTTCCACCTCGTCAGTCTCGACGACGATCAGCGAGATGCCCTTGGCGCCCTTCTCAGGATCGGTCTTGGCAACGACGATGATGAAATTGGCGAGCTGGCCGTTGGTGATAAAGGTCTTCGAGCCGTTGAGCTTGTACTGGTTGCCGTCCTTTTCGGCGCGCGTCTTGACGCTCTGAAGGTCGGAGCCCGCACCGGGCTCGGTCATGGCGATGGCGCCGATCAGCTCGCCGGTCGCCAGCCTCGGCAGCCATTTCTTCTTCTGCTCGTCCGAGCCGTAATGGAGGATGTAGGGGGCAACGATCGAATTGTGCAGGCCAATGCCGAACCCGTCGACGCCGACATGGCCGATCGCCTCGATGATGGCGCTCTCATGCGCGAAGGTGCCGCCCGATCCGCCATATTCCTCCGGCATAGAGGCGCAGAGCAGGCCGGCAGCACCCGCCTTCAGCCAGCTCTCGCGGTCGACCATTTCGTTCTTCTCGAACTCGTCGTAACGCGGCGCGATCTCTTCCGACATGAAGCGGTGCGCCATGTCGTAAAGCATGCCGACCTCGTCCGCCGCCCAGGCGGGCTTGGGAAGGCCAAGGATTTCGGCGGGGTGGGTCATGGTTTCTCCCTCGCGCCGACGTTCCCCTCCCCCTCGAGGGGAGGGTGGCCGCGAAGCGGCCGGGTGGGGTCGCCGATGACTTGCTTGACCTTATCTATTACAACCTGCGCCATGTGCCACGGCATTGCGATCATTTTCCTCCAAGGCATGCACCAGAATGGAGGTCGGCGCACTGCACGCAGGACCCCCTCCCGGCCCTTCGGGCCACCCTCCCCTCGAGGGGGAGGGGAACGCCGAAGCTAGAACGCTTCCGCCGGCAGTGTCATCAATGTGTCGGCACCGCTGGAGATGCGGGCAAGATGCGCCGACGTCTCCGGCATGATCCGCTCTATGAAGAAGCGCGCCGTCACCAGCTTGTGGTCGTAGAAAGACGAAGCGCCGTCGGCGCCATTCGCCAATTTCGCTGCGGCCACCCTGGCCATCCGGGCCCACATATAGCCCAGCGCCACCAGGCCGAAGAGATGCATGTAATCGGTCGAGGCGGCACCGGCGTTATCGGGCTTGGCCATGCCGTTCTGCACCAGCCACATCGTCGCCGTCTGCAGATCGTTGAGGCCCTTCTTCAGCGCCTTGGTGAAGGGCGCCATCGTCTCGTCGGTGCGGTTTTCCTCGCAGAACTCTCCGACTTCCTTAAAGAAAGCCTGGACCGCGCGGCCGCCATTCAAGGCCAGCTTGCGGCCGACGAGGTCGAGCGCCTGGATGCCGTTGGCACCCTCATAGATCATGGCGATGCGCGCATCGCGGACGAACTGGCTCATGCCGTGCTCTTCTATATAGCCGTGGCCGCCGAAGACCTGCTGCGCCATTACCGCATGATCGAACCCCTTGTCGGTGAGCACGCCTTTGACCACCGGCGTCATCAGGCCGGTGTAGTCGTCTGCGACCTGGCGATCTTTGTCGTCACCGGAGCGGTGAGCGATGTCGGACTTGATCGCCGTCCACAGCGCCAGCGCGCGGCCGGCCTCGTTGAAAGCCTTCAAGGTCATCAGGCTGCGGCGGATGTCCGGATGGACGATGATCGGATCGGCCTTCCTGTCCGGCGCCTTCGGCCCTGACAGCGAGCGGCCCTGCAGACGATCCTTGGCGTAGGAAACCGCATTCTGGTAGGCAACCTCAGATAGCGAAAGTCCCTGCAGGGCGACGCCAAGCCGCGCCTCATTCATCATGGTGAACATTGCTTTCAGCCCGCCATTGGCCTCGCCGAGCAGCGTGCCTTCAGCGTCGTCGTAATTCATGACGCAGGTCGAGTTGCCATGGATACCCATCTTCTCCTCGATCGAGCCACAGGAGACGGTGTTCTTCTCGCCCGGATTGCCTGAGGCATCGAGCTTGAGCTTCGGCACGATGAACAGCGAGATGCCCTTCACGCCATCCGGCGCGCCCTCGATACGGGCCAGCACGAGGTGGACGATATTGTCCGACATGTCATGCTCGCCGGCCGAGATGAAGATCTTCTGACCGGAGATCCTGTAGGTGCCGTCGCCATTTGGGACGGCCTTGGTGCGCAGCAAGCCAAGATCGGTTCCGCAGTGTGGCTCGGTCAGGTTCATGGTGCCGGTCCAGGCGCCCTCGACCAGCTTTGGCAACCATGTTGCCTTCTGCTCTTTGGTGCCATGGGTGATGATCGCAGCGATCGCGCCTTGCGTCAGGCCGGCATACATCATCAGCGACATATTGGCCGACACCATGTATTCGGCAACCGCAGTGTGCACCGCGTAGGGCAAGCCTTGCCCGCCAAACTCGACAGGTGCCGCGAGCCCCATCCAGCCGCCTTCGCGATACTGGTCGAAAGCTTCCTTGAAGCCTTTCGGCGTCGTTACCGAACCGTCGTCATGGCGCATGCAGCCTTCCACGTCGCCAACGCGGTTCAGCGGCTGCATCACGTTTTCGGCGAGCTTCGCGCCCTCGGCAAGGATGGCCTCGAGCACATCCGGCGTCGCGTCGGAAAATCCGGGAAGATTGGAATAACGCTGATATCCCAGCACTTCGTTCAGCACGAACAGCGTGTCCCGGACCGGCGCTCTGTAGATCGGCATGCGTTTCCTCCACCATGCGGTCTTGGCCCCGAAATCAGCCCCAGCATATGAGGATGGCAGACGGACCAACGTTGTGGTCGAGATAACAAATATTGACGTTTGCGTAAACGTCAATTCGGCGGTGCGGCAAATTTTCTCCCGCGCGCCAGGACGACAAACGACAAAGCACGGCAAACGACGAAGAACCGCGCAGCGAAAGCCACGCGGCTCTTATTCGTCACAAATCGAAAGCTTAGTTTAGCTCGCCACGCTGGCCTGCGGCGTCGAGCGCTCGATCAGCATTTGCCGGACGGTCGACATCGAAGCACTCAGTTCGCTGATGGCGTCGTCGATCAGCGCCCGCTGCTTCTGCAGACGGGCAAGCTGCTTCTCCGACTTGTCGAGCGCCAGCCGCAATTGCTTGGTGTTGGAGCCGTTCGGATCATAGAGGTCCATCATCTGCTTGACGTCGCGCAGCGAGAACCCGACCTTGCGGCCAAGCAGGATCAGCTTCAGCCGGGCCCTGTCGCGGCGTGTATAGAGACGGGTCGAGCCGTCGCGCTGCGGGTTGAGCAGACCCTTGTCCTCATAGAAACGCAGCGTACGCAGCGTCACTCCGTATTTCTTGGCCATTTCGCCGATGCGGACAAGCTCTTCACCGGCTTCGCTCGACATATCGTTGGTGTTGGCCGCGGCTTGGCCGGGCGAAATAAGTTTCATGTTCACTGGCTTTCCCCGTCTGGTGGCGTCGCGGTCGCGGACCTTGCGTCGCCTGAGTGAAAGCGGGGGCGTGCTTCCACTCGTGGTTTCAACAAACAAATCGCAAACGGCGTAATCCGCTCATTTACGTTTACGTCAATTCTATATCGATAGCCGCCTCACCACGCAAGAGCGTTCTGGTCTTGCAACTTTATGCCGCAGCACCAGCGGACAACCTAAAAGGTCGTTGCCGATTTCGGGAGCGATCATGCGGCTGATCAAAATTCTACAACGTCTTTTGCGCGTCCAAAAAAGACACCCGGCGCCGTCGGCAGCCAGCCGACAAAGTTGCAACTTCTTAAGCTTGGTTAACGCGTTGTTTACCACGTTGGGGCGAAATGTGCGCATGTCGGTTACCCGTGTCTATCCTGTACTGAATTTTTCACGGTTTTTCGGAGCGCGGATGAGACCCGGGAAGCTCGTCTTCCACTGCAACAAGCCAAGCAGTCGCCTTCGTCCCGGCAGGACTTTGGGAACCTGGTGAAAGCCAGCAATTCTGAAACGGGCGCATTGATGAACAGCAAGCGGTCCTACCTCGATACACTCAACGCCGGCAGGCAACGCCGGCCGCACACGACGCTTGAAGAGCTCAACCGCTCCCTGGAAACTCTGGAGCAGCGGCTGGAGCGGACGCGCGAGGAGACGGCAAGCCACCCCGATCCGCGCCGACCAGCGGCAGAACCACGCTATCCCAGCGCCCAACCCTATGGCCAGCAGCGCCGGTATGAGGATCCACGCGCGCAGCGGCCGAAAGGTCCAGCAGCGGCTTTCGACCAGAATTACCAGGCGATCGCCCGCGATATCGACCGGGTGCGCGGCCAGGAGGACAGCGTCGCCCTAGCCGGCAAGATCGCCGGGGAATTGCGCGGCCTGCGCGAAGACTTGCGCCAGCAGATGACCTCCGGCCTGCAACGCGAGTTCGAGGTACTGCGCAAGAATATTGGGCGAGCCTTCCAGTCAAATGGCGGCGGCAAAGGCAGCGCCGAACTCAGCGTCGAATTCGAGCGGCTTTCCGGCGCCATCCAGACACTGGCCGAAAAAAGCGACGACAGAAGCGTCAATATGCTGCGGCTCGAGCTTGAGCAGGTCAAAGCCGCGCTCGATACGCTGGCGCGCGAGGAGAGCGTGCAGGCGGTCGGACGCCGCTGGGACGATTTCGACCGCCGCTGGAACGCTTTCGAGGATCGCGTCGAGGCCGATCAGCGCAAGCGTTCCGATGCACCCGGCCTGTCGGCGCTGACGGAGCGGCTCGAACAGATCAGCAATGCCGTCAGCAATCTGCCGGAATCGCTGTCGCTGCGCTCGCTCGAGGAAAAGGTCCGCACGCTTGCCGGAGCGGTCGACCATTTCGCCCGCCAGCAGGACAATCGCGGCGGCGACACATTCAGTCAGATCGACGAGCGGCTCGACGAGATTTCCCGCGCGATCGTCGCCTCGACGGTTGCCGCGCAAGCCAATTCGTTCGACCCCGAGCCCTTCGAACGCATCGAGAAGCGGATCGATTCACTGGCCCAGCAAATCGAAGAAGTGTCGCAGGATCGTCCGGGTCGGGAGGTCATTGACCGTCTCAACACATTGTCGAGCCGCGTGGATGAACTGGCCGGCCGAGCCAATCTGCCGGAACAGGCGATGGAGCGCCTTGCCAGGCAAGTCGCGCTTATTGCCGACAAGATCGACCACGCACCTGCCATGCCCGACGCCGACTACATCTTCAAGGGGCTCGAGCAGCGCTTCGACGTGCTGTCCAGCATGATGGAACGTCGCCAGGGCGACGCAATCGAACAAGGCAACATGCTGTTTCGCGACCTTGAGCGCCGGTTGGACGAGGTCGCCGACAGGCTGGACCAGCGCATGCCGCAGGTCGATAGCGCCGGCATCATGGATGCCATCGACGCCCGCTTCACCGCGCTGGCCAAGCGGATTGAGACGCGCGTTCCAGATCCCGCCAACGAGGCGGCGATCCGTGGCCTGGAGAGCCGGCTCGAAGACATCTCAAGCCGGCTGGATTCGTCCGCGGCACAGGTCGCCAGCATCGACCCGGCGTTGATCCGCAGCCTTGAAGCGCAGGTCGCCGGCCTGACGGCGCATCTTTCCAAGCCCGGCACGCCGCTGCCGGAATTCGACGACATCAGCCCGCGTCTCAACGAAATCGAGAAGTCGCTGGCCGGAACCCGCGATTCCATCCTCGGCGCGGCGCGCGAGGCGGCTGAGAGCGCCGTCCGCTCACTGGCCGGATCAAGCGCCAACACGGCGGCCGTTACCGGCCTCGCCCAGGACCTGAAGACGCTCGAGGCACTGACGCGCCGTTCGGACGAGCGCAATTCGAGAACGTTCGAGGCTATCCACGATACGCTGCTCAAGATCGTTGACAGGCTTGGTTCATTGGAGACGGGCGAACCGGCAAGCGCGGAGTTGAGCAAGCGTTTCGGCCGGCCATCCAAGATCTCGGTGCAGGACGCACCGTCGATGGACCTCGACCAGCCGCTGCCGTTGACGGGCAGCATGGCCGATCTCGACGGCCGCGCCGCGGCGCTCGTGCGCGACGAGCCAGGTCCGCGTACGCCAGCCGAGGCCGCCGCCGCAGCAGCCCTGGCGGCTCTCGGTTCAGACACGACGCGTGAAAAAACCGAGCAAGGCGGCGGCAGGAAATCGATGTTAGGCGGGCTGGCGCGCGCCTTGAAGGGCAAGAAGGACGCCGAGATGCCGCCGCTTGCAGGCTCGGCGCAGAGCGCCGAGATACCGAGCGTCGATCTCGACGAGCCCCTCGACCCCAAGCTCGCCAACCGGCCACTGGAACCCGGCTCCGGCGCACCCGACCTCAGCGCCATCATGAAGCGCGTGCGCGACGAGCGCGGGCAGCCGACCCGGGAAGGCGGCGCTGAGGCGGCGAAATCGGACTTCATCGCGGCAGCCAGACGGGCTGCGCAAGCGGCGGCCGCCGAGGCGGACGCCCTCAAGCGCCAGTCGACGATGAAAGGCCCGGTCAAGGCACTCAGGATCGGCGACCTGCTCAAGGCGCGGCGCAAGCCGATCCTGATGGGGGCAATCGCCATCATGCTGGCGCTTGCCGGCCTGCAACTGGGCAAAGCCTTCTTCTCCGACCCGGTCGAAGTCACCAACAATGAGGCGGCGCCGGCCATGGCCGTACAGCCGGTGGAAACCGCTTTGGCCAGCGTTGCCAGCGAGCCGAAGGCGGACGCGCAGACGACAACACAGGAGAGCGCGCCGTCGCCCACCGTCAGGCAGGCAGAGCCATCCGCATCGATGACCAAGGACGACACGGCGGCACAAACCGGCCCCGCTACACCGGCAGCCGAGACATCGACGGCGCCCTCGGCTTCCGCGGCGCCCGCTGACCTGGCGGCGCAAGACACCGCGGCCGCGGTGCCCGCGCCGGCAGCGGCGACGGCCAGCGACGCCGAGCCAACACCTGCCGCGCCTGCTATAGCCACCGCTGCGATGCAGGACACGACCGGCACGGTGCCGCCGGCGGATGCTGCCGCGGCAGGTGTTGCCAAGATCGACGTTCCGGCCGATGCCGGTCCGGCCGCCCTGCGCGATGCAGCGGCCGGCGGCGACGCCAAGGCGCTGTTCGAGATCGGCTCGCGCTACGCCGAGTCTCGCGGCGTCAAAGAAGACATGGCGGCGGCGGCCAAATGGTATGAGAAAGCTGCCGAACTCGGTTTCGCACCGGCAGAATACCGCATCGGCAATTTCTACGAGAAGGGCATCGGCGTCGCACGCGACATCAAGAAAGCGAAAACCTGGTACCAGCTTGCCGCAGCGCAGGGCAATGCCAGCGCGATGCACAATCTTGCCGTGCTGTTTGCGATGGCGGCGGATGGCGTGACCGACAATGAATCGGCAGCGCGCTGGTTCCAGGCGGCGGCGGATCTCGGTGTCAAGGATAGCCAGTTCAATCTCGGCATCCTCGCGGCGAAGGGCGTCGGCATGAAGCAGAACCTCGAGGAGAGCTACAAATGGTTCGCACTCGTCGCCAAGACCGGCGACAAGGATGCGGCGGCCAAGCGCGACGAGATCGCCAAGGCGCTGAGGCCCGAGCAGTTGGAGCGTGCGCGGGCCGCGGCTGAACTGTGGAAGGCCAAGCCGCTCGATCCAGCCGCCAATTCGGCCGACGTTCCTGAATCGTGGCAGGACGGCACACCGCAGACGACCGCCGGCATCGACATGAAGAAAGCGGTCCAGAACATCCAGCGCATTCTCAACAAGAACGGCTACGTGGCCGGCAATCCCGACGGCATGATGGGCCAGAGAACCAAGAACGCGATCATGGCCTTCCAGGCCGACAACGATATGAAGGCAACCGGCGCGATCGACGAAAAGCTGGTCAAGGCGCTGCTTGCGCGTAAATAACGGCGGAGGCGTCGTTTCCGCGACGCCCTTGCCACAGATTTGCCTGTTAACTGATTGAGTTGTTTTTTGTTTCGGCGGTGCGGCGAAGTTTGACTTCACGGCCCGGCCGGCGCAAGAACGAGATAGCCTTCTGACGCAAAATGCCCGCAACGGTTGCATTCGCCAGGAGGCAAACTGATCGAGACTGACGGGTGGGCATCTATCTCCCGATCGCGGAAATTTCCGTCAACATCTTCGTGCTGCTGGCCATGGGTGCGGCGGTGGGTTTCCTGTCGGGCATGTTCGGCGTGGGCGGCGGCTTTCTCATTACGCCGCTGCTGATCTTCTACAACATACCGCCGGCAATCGCGGTCGCCACCGGCGCCAACCAGGTCATCGCTTCCTCCTTCTCCGGCGCCCTGTCGCACATGAAGCGCGGCACGCTCGACTTCAAGCTCGGCGGCGTGCTTTTAGCCGGCGGCATCGTCGGCTCGACCGGTGGTATCTATGTCTTTGCGCTCCTGCGCCGGCTCGGCCAGCTCGACCTGTTCATCTCGCTGCTCTACGTCGTGCTGCTCGGCACCGTCGGCGGACTGATGCTGGTCGAGAGTGTCAATGCGCTGCGCGCCACTCGCAGCGGCGCCGCACCGGTGTTGAAGAAATCCGGCCAGCATAATTGGATCCACCGCCTGCCGCTGAAGATGCGGTTCAGGGCCTCGAAGCTCTTCGTCAGCGTCATTCCGGTGCTTGGGCTGGGCGCGGCGATTGGCTTCCTGTCCTCGATCATGGGCGTCGGCGGCGGCTTCATCATGGTGCCGGCCCTGATCTACCTTTTGAAAGTGCCGACCAACGTCGTCATCGGCACCTCGCTGTTCCAGATCATCTTCACCTCGGCTTACACCACGCTGGTCCACGCCACCACCAACCAGACGGTCGACGTCATGCTCGCCTTCCTGTTGATGGCAGGCGGCGTCGCCGGCGCGCAATATGGCGCCAAGGCTGGTCAGAGGCTGCGGGGCGAGCAACTCAGGGCGCTGCTGGCGCTGCTCGTGCTGGCGGTAGCCATCCGGCTTGCCATCGATCTTTTCGTCACGCCGCCCAATCTCTATTCTCTGTCCGGCGTGGGCCTGAGCTGATGGCCGGCCTAAGGACGCTCGCGGCCGCCGCCTTGCTGTCGCTGCTGGCTGCTGCGCCACCGGCGAAGGCGCAGGCGCCACTAACCGAAAACATCCAGATCGGCCTTTCCACCGACAATGTCTCGATTACCGCCGGCTTTTCCGGCGCCGACCTGACCATTTTCGGCTCACTGGAAAATGCCGATCCGCTTGTCGCGCGGCAAGGGCGCTACGACGTGATCGTCGTGCTGGAAGGCCCGGCTCGGCCGGTCGTCGTGCGCCGCAAGGACCGGGTGCTCGGCGTCTGGGTCAATCTGGAGTCGGAAACCTTCAAAAACGTACCTGTCTCCTATTCGGTGGCGACGACGCGGCCGCTGCAGGACGTCACCGATCCGAACAGCTACAAGCAGCTGTCGCTTGGCGCCTCCAACCTCTATTTGCAGCCGGCCGACGCGGAGGACAGCCCGGCGACAATCGAGGAGTTCACCGCCGCGCTGCGCGAACGCAAGGCGGCGACCGGCCTCTACAGCGAGAATGTCGGCGGTGTGCAGTTCCTGTCGCAGAACCTGTTTCGCGCCACCGTCAGGCTCGCCCCAAACGTTCCGGTCGGCACCCATAAGGCCCGCGCCTTCCTGTTCAAGAGCGGCCTGTTCATCAAGGAAAGCTCCGCCCAGCTCGAAATCCGCAAGTCCGGTTTCGAACAGTCGATCTTCCGCGTCGCGCACGACTATTCCTTCCTATACGGTGTCTTTGCCGTATCGCTGGCCATGCTGACCGGCTGGCTCGGAAGACTGGTGTTCAGGAAAGACTGAACTCTCGTAAAAGTGGTTTCCCTTTCCGAGGGTATGGGCTAGACCGCGACCCCCGGCCCGACCGGATACGAGCTGCTGCTCCCCAAATCAGAAATACAGGAACGCACGATGCGACCAGCATTTGCCGGTATCGACTTCGGCACTTCGAATTCCACCGTGAGCGTGGTCAGGAACGGGCAGCCGCGGCTGGTGGCGTTGGAAGACGGCCAGGTCACGCTGCCCAGTGCGGTATTCTTCAATTTCGAGGACAACCGCACCTATTTCGGGCGACGCGCCCTTGCCAACTATACGGACAGTATCGAAGGCCGCCTGATGCGCTCGTTGAAGAGTGTGCTCGGCAGCTCGCTCGCCCACGAAAAGACGCGCATCAAGGCGCGCTCGATCGGCTTCATAGAGATTGTCGGCCTGTTCGTCGGCCATCTGAAAAAGAAGCTGGAAGAAGAAGCCCATGACGCGGTCGACAGCGTCGTGCTGGGACGGCCCGTGCAGTTCGTCGACGACGATGCCGAGGCCGACGCCAAGGCGGAGCACGAACTCGAAAATGCCGCTCGTGCCCACGGCTTCAAGCACATCGCCTTCCAGTTCGAACCGATTGCCGCGGCACTCGACTACGAACAAAAGGTGACGCGCGAGGAACTGGCGCTGATCGTCGACATGGGCGGCGGCACGTCCGACTTCTCAATCGTGCGGGTCTCGCCCGAGCGCGCCCGCTCGCTTGACCGCAAGGACGACATCCTGGCCAGCCGCGGCATCCACATCGGCGGCACCGACTTCGACCGGCTGTTGAGCATCGCCCATGTGATGCCGCAGCTCGGCCATCTCTCACCGACCAAGGATGGCAAACGTAATCTGCCGGCGAGCTACTTCATCGACCTGGCGACGTGGCAGCGCATCAACCTGGTCTATACCGCAAGGGCGATGACTCATCTGCGCCAGATCCGCTATGAGGCGGAGCGCGCAGACCTGGTCGACCGGTTCATCCACATCGTCGAGCATCGTTACGGCCACGCGCTGGCGGCGCTGGTCGAAAAGGCCAAGATCGAGCTGACGGACCGATCGTCGGCCGATGTCGAGGTCGCGCTGCAGGAGGTGAGGTTCACGGCAGAAATCACGCACAAGAGTCTCGAAGCCACCATAGCCAGGGACATTGAGCGTGTTGCAGCTACCGTCGAGCAGACCATCCGCGACGCACAGGTGAAGGCCTCGGATATCACCGCGGTGTTCTTGACCGGCGGATCGACCGCGATCCCGCTGGCCAGGCAGCAGATCCTGGCGCTGGTGCCGCAGGCGTCGGTAATCGAAGGCGATGTGTTCGGCTCGGTCGGGCTTGGGCTGGCGCTCGACGCGCAGCGGAAGTTCGGCTGATCGGCTTAAAGCGGCGCGGATCTCTCAGCTTTGCCGCCAAGATGCGCCTTGAGCGCCATCTGGGCCAGGCTTGGCTGCCGGTCGCGATGCGTGATCATGGCAAATTCGCGCTTCGGCAGATCGATCGGCACGGAACGCAGACTGCCTTCGGCGACCGCGCGCGCGACGACGAGTTCCGAAATGATGCTGGCGCCGGCGCCGGCCTCGACCGCCTGGCGAATAGCCTCATTGCTCGGCAATACCAGGAATATCTGCAAGTCCGCGAACGAAATCCCGTCGCGTCGGGCAAGGTCCTCCAGCGCCTCGCGCGTGCCCGACCCGCCTTCGCGAATGATCCAGCGAAGCCCGCCAAGGTCGGGATGTCCAGGCGAAACTTCTGCGATCTCAGGGTGCGAGCGCGCCACGACCAGCATCATGCGATCGATATCGACCTTGGCACGCCGCAAAATGTCGGATTCGGTGCGCCCCTCGACCAGGCCAAAATCGGCTGCGCCATCAAGTACATTGGTCTCGACCTGCCTGGTGTTGCCAATGCTCACGCTCAGCCTGACGGCAGGATAGGCTTCGTGGAAAGAGGCGAGCCGGCGCGGCAGCCAATAACTGGCGATGGTCTGGCTGGCAGCGATCGAGAGACTGCCTGATATCGTCTGCGAGACATGCTCCAGCACATTGTGGGCGGCCGCAGTCCGCTCGAGGACCGCCTTGGCCTCGGGCAAGAATCGGCGTCCGGTCTCGGCGAGCTCGATATTGCGGCCCACGCGGTTGAACAACTGGACGCCATGCTGCTGTTCGAGCGAGCGGATCGCGGCGGATGCGGCCGACTGTGAGATGCCCAGCAACTCGGCCGCTTTGGTCATGTGCGCCCGTTCGGCGACGGCGACGAAGATCCGCAATTGGTCCAGAGTCATGCCAGCAATTAAGAAGCAACTCCGATTAGAATTACAAGAGCAATTTGTTAGACAGATTGATTGCTTTGTTCTAAATTTTGGCTCGAAATCGGAAAAAAGTCGCGCCAGAACAGTCGAGGGTAGAGATTTGGTGAGGCTGTTCAAATCGGTGTTCACGCATTGGTCCCGCAGCCTGCGGCGGCGGCTCGTCGGTGAACGCTATCGTCCGGAACAACATTACATGCGCGGCCCAGGTCCGAAGACGAGAGCCAAGGCCGCCGAACGCAAAAACATCGCCAGATCATGACCAACAGACCGCTGCGCGGCGCCAACTCAGCACCATCCCAACGGCCGCTCGCCGATACCCGCCCGCCCGCTGAAGGCGACGGCGTCGATACGTCGCCCGATGTCTCCGACAGCGTCGCCAAGACGACTTGCTATATGTGCGCCTGCCGCTGCGGCATCGACGTCCATATCAAGGACGGCAAGGTCCGCTACATCAACGGCAACAAGGATCACCCGGTCAACCGCGGTGTGCTGTGCGGCAAGGGCAGCGCCGGCATCATGCAGCATTACAGCCCGGCCCGGCTGAAGAAGCCGCTACTGCGCACCGGCCCGCGCGGCTCGGGTGAGTTCCGCGAAATCGAGTGGGAGGAAGCCTTGTCGATCGCGACAGAACGGCTTTCGAACATCCGCCGAACCGATCCGAAGAAACTTGCCTTCTTCACCGGGCGCGACCAGTCGCAATCGCTGACCGGCTGGTGGGCGAGCCAGTTCGGCACGCCGAATTTTGCCGCCCATGGCGGCTTCTGCTCGGTCAATATGGCGGCCGGCGGCCTCTACACGATTGGCGGTTCGTTCTGGGAGTTCGGCGAGCCCGACTGGGACAACACCAAATATTTCATGCTGTTCGGGGTTGCCGAAGACCATGATTCCAATCCGATCAAGATCGGCCTCGGCAAGCTCAAGGCGCGCGGCGCCAAGGTGGTTTCAATCAATCCCTGCCGCACCGGCTATAATGCAATTGCCGACGACTGGATCGGCATCCGGCCCGGCACCGACGGCCTGTTCGTATTCGCCCTCATCCATGAATTGCTGAAGGCAGGCCGCATCGATCTCGAGTACCTCTTGCGCTACACCAATGCCCACATCCTGGTCGTTCAGGAGCCTGGAGCTGTCGATGACGGGCTGTTCATGCGCAATGGCGACGGCAATCCGCTGGCTTGGGACAGGGTGGCGAAGATGCCTGTCGACGCCGGCGATACCGACGCAAAGCCCGCACTGACCGGCAGCGTTCTCGTCGACGGCCGCCGATGCGTGCCGGTCTTCCAACTCGTCGCCGACCGCTATCTGGACGAGTGCTATTCGCCCGACGCCGTCGCTGACCGGTGCGGCATCTCCGCCGACACCATCCGACGCATTGCTGCAGAACTCGCTCATGTCGCCTTCGAACAGCAAATCGAACTGCCGGTGGCCTGGACGGACTGGGCCGGCCGCCGGCACGAGACCATCAAGGGTCGGCCGGTGTCGATGCATGCGATGCGCGGCATCTCGGCCCATTCGAACGGATTTCACACTTGCCGCGCCATTCATCTGCTTCAGGTGCTTCTCGGCACGGTGGACGTGCCGGGCGGCTTCCGCTTCAAACCGCCTTATCCGCGGTCCGCGCCGCCGGGTCCAAAGCCCGCCGGCAAGAATGTGAAGCCGATGACACCACTCGAAGGCATGCCGCTCGGCTTCGTCTGCGGGCCGGAAGACCTGCTGATCGACGGAGGCGGCAAACCGATCCGTATCGACAAGGCCTACTCCTGGGATGCGCCGCTGGCCGCACACGGACTCATGCACACGGTCATTCGTAACGCCTGGGCCGGCGATCCCTACACGATCGACACGCTGTTCATGTACATGTCCAACATGGCCTGGAACTCGTCGATGAACACCGTCGAGACGATGGCGATGCTGACCGACGCGGACATATCGGGCGAATACAAGATCCCGTTCATCATCTATTCCGACGCTTATTATTCCGAGACCGTGCCTTTTGCCGATCTGGTGCTGCCGGACACGACCTATCTCGAGCGTCATGACTGTATCAGTCTGCTCGACCGGCCGATCAGCCACGCCGACGGGCCGGGCGACGCCATCCGCCATCCCGTCGTCGAGCCGGACCGCGACGTCAGGCCGTTCCAGACGGTGCTGATCGAACTCGGCGCGCGGCTCAGCCTGCCCGGCTTCGTTGACGACGACGGCTCCGCCAAATACCGCGACTATGCCGACTACATCGTCAATCACGAGCGCACGCCAGGTGTCGGTCCGCTCGCCGGCTGGCGCGGCGAGGACGGGACCTCGGTCGGCAAGGGCGACGTCAATCCCGACCAGTTGCAGCGCTACATCGACAATGGCGGCTTCTGGCACCAGGACTTCGCCGCCGATCAGCGCTACTACAAGATGGCCAACCGCTCCTATCTCGACTTCGCCGAGAACATGGGCTTCATCCCGAAAGCCGAGCCGATCGTGTTCCAACTCTATTCGGAGCCGATGCAGCGCTTCCGCCTTGCGGCGCGCGGCCATGGCCGGGTGCTGCCGCCGGAGGCGGAGCGCAGCCGCATCGAGACCTATATGGATCCGCTGCCATTCTGGTATGCGCCCTTCGAAGAGGCTGCGGTCGACAGCCGAGCCTATCCGCTGCACGCGCTGACGCAGCGGCCGATGCACATGTACCATTCCTGGGGCGGGCAGAATGCCTGGCTAAGGCAGATCACCAGCCAGAACCGGCTGTTCGTGCACGATCGGACCGCCGCCAGCCTCGGGCTTGTCGATGACGACTGGGTGTGGATCGAGAGCATCAACGGCAAGGTCAAAGGACAGATCAAGCTGGTCGACGGCGTCAACGCCAATACGGTGTGGACGTGGAATGCGATCGGCAAGCGTCGCGGCAGCTGGGGGCTGAAGGATGATGCGGCCGAATCCAATCGCGGCTTTCTACTCAACCACATCATCGGCGACCAGACCTCTGCCGATGCGAATGGCAAACACTATTCGAATTCCGATCCTGTCACCGGCCAGGCGGCATGGTTCGACCTGCGCGTGCGCATCGTCAAATGCGCAGACGAGGAAGCAGGCTTCACCGAACCGCAGTTCGAGCGGTTCCGACAGCCCCCGCATTTTGAGCCCCCGCCCGATAAGCTTAGTTTCGGCGCCGAATTCCGTCGGGAAAGAGAAGCTGCCAAATGACTTGCCTTCCCACCCATACCGACAAGAAGCTCGGCCTTGTCATCGATCTCGACACCTGCGTCGGCTGCCAGGCCTGCGTTACCGCCTGCAAAGAATGGAACACCGGCGGCCATATGGCGCCGCTAACCGACATCGACCCCTATGGCGGCAATGTCGACGGCGTCTGGTTCAACCGCGTGCACAGTTATGAGCACATGACCGAGATGGGTGGGCGCACGGTCAATTTCCCACGCTCCTGCCTGCACTGCGAGACGCCGGCGTGCGTCACGGTCTGCCCGACCGGCGCCTCCTACAAGCGGGCGTCGGATGGCATCGTGCTGGTCGACGAGGACAAATGCATCGGCTGCAAACTGTGCAGCTGGGCCTGTCCCTACGGAGCGCGCGAATTCGACACCAATGTCGGCGTGATGAAGAAATGCACGTTGTGCGTCGACCGCATCTACAACGACAATCTGGCGGAAGAAGATCGCGTGCCGGCCTGCGTCGCTGCTTGCCCGACCAGCGCGCGGCATTTTGGCGATCTGGGCGATCCGGCATCCGCTATCTCGCAACTGGTGGCCGAGCGCGGCGGTGTCGATCTGATGCCGGAAATGGGCTATAAGCCGACCAACAAATATCTGCCGCCACGTGCCCACACCACCCGCGCCGCATCGGTGCCGGCGCCAGCGCTTGAAGCGGTGCGGGCCGAAGGCGGCTTCCTCGGCTGGGTCGACCGCATGCTTTCGAACTGACCCGTGCCTTCATGCATCCAGCCTTCTCCGTCGTCTTTTTCACCACGGCCACGGGCGCCGGTTACGGCCTGCTCGCGCTGCTTGGCGTGCTCGCCGGACAGGGCTTTATCCCGCCCGATTTCTGGCTTGGCCTCACCGGCATGGGGCTGGCGCTTAGCCTGATCTCGACAGGCCTGCTGTCGTCGGCCGGCCATCTCGGCCGGCCCGAACGCGCCTGGCGTGCCTTCTCGCAATGGCGTAGCTCATGGCTGTCGCGCGAAGGTGTTGCCTCGGTCGCCACCTTCGTGCCGGCGGGGTTGTTCGGTATTGGCTGGGTGGTCCTCGGCCGTACGAGCGGCTGGGCGGCTGTCGCCGGGCTGCTCGCTGCCATCGGCGCGGTCGCAACCGTCTGCACCACCGGCATGATCTACGCGTCGTTGAAGCCGATTGCCCAGTGGCACAGCCGCTTCACCCTGCCCGCCTACCTGGTCTTTTCGGCGATGACCGGCAGCGTACTGCTCAACGCCCTGCTGCAGGGATTTGCCGCAGGCTCGAATATGCTTCTGGCGGGTGCCCTGTTGCTGACCGCGCTCGGCTGGGGTTTGAAGCTGGCGACCTGGCGATACAATGACAGGCTGGAGATCCCGACCAATGCCAACACCGCAACCGGGCTTTCCGGCGGCACGGTGCGGTCGCTGGAATGGCCGCATACCGAGGAAAACTATCTGCTCAAGGAGATGGGTTTTCGCATTGCGCGCAAGCACAGCGCTAAACTCCGCCAGATCACGCAGGTGCTGGCCTTTGCTTTGCCCGCGTTGCTGCTGGTCGCGGCGTTCGCCTTGCCGTGGCCCTATGCGGCAGCACTGTCGATACTCGCCGCAATCGCCCAACTCGCCGGAATGCTGGTCGAGCGCTGGCTGTTCTTCGCCGAGGCCAAGCACACGGTCACTTTGTACTACGGCAGGTAGGTTCAGCCCGGTCTGAGCATCGCGTGGGAAATCGCGAAAATGCGCTCTGTGCCAAGCATATAGGCCATCAGCGTTTCGCGGCGGAACAGCCCGGCATAGGCGCGATCGAGCACGTTGAGCGAGCCGGTATAGGCGCCGAAAGCCGGCATGATCATGCGGCCGCCATCGCCGGCAAAGCAACGACGCCGCACCGAACGGCCTTGCTGCACGATGCGGGCGCAAGGATGCAGGTGGCCTGATATCTCGCCTTCCACTCTCACCGCCGAAGGCTCGTGCCGGAAGAGTAGCGAGCCTATGGCCAGCTCGCGTACGGTCTCGCCTGGCAAGTCGGCCGGCGCTTCAGGATCATGATTGCCGGCGACCCAGAACCAGTCGCGCCCGACCATCAACCCTTCCAGCCTTTGGCGAAAGCTCGCGTGCATACGTGCGGCGCCGCCGCCATCGTGAAAACTGTCGCCCAGGCTGATAACGATCGCAGGCTGATAATCGGCGATCACCGCCTGCAGCCGGAGCAACGTCGCACCGGTGTCGTAAGGTGGGACCAGCGTGCCGCGCCTGGCCAGTGATGAGCCTTTTTCCAGATGCAGGTCGGATACGGTCAGAAGCCGGAATTCGGGAAAATAGAGCACGCCGCGACGGTCGCAGATCGCGCGTTCGCCGGCGATACGGACAGCGCCCGCATCCGCCAGAGGCGCAGCCATGGCGAGCGCGACAGTCATTTCGTCCCCATGGCCTCCTCGACCAGCGTGGCTGCATCCATCAGCAGCGTGTCATCGGCCTCGCCATGCACCGGCATTTTGCCGATCTCGAGCATGATCGGCACGGCGAGCGGCGATATCTGCTCGAGGTTCTTATGCATGATTCGACCTTGGACGCGCGAGAGCATCTCGGCAAGTCTGCTGACATCCAAGAGACCGGTCGCGGCATCGGCACGCGTCGCCTGCAAAAGGATATGGTCGGGCTCGTGGCTGCGCAGCACGTCGTAGATGAGATCCGTCGACACGGTTACCTGGCGGCCGCTCTTCTCCTGCCCCGGGTGGCGTTTCTCGATCAATCCCGAGATCAGCGCGCAATTGCGAAAGGTGCGCTTCAACAACCAACTGCCGGCGAGCCAGGCTTCGAGGTCGTCGCCCAGCATGTCCTGATCGAATAGCGCAGCCAGCGACGGTTTCTTCGCCCTGAACATATGGCCCATATCGGCCAGCGACCATATGGCAAGCGCATAGTCGGTGGCGACGAAGCCGAGCGGCTTGGCTCCCGCCCTGTCGAGGCGGCGGGTGAGCAGCATGCCGAGCGTCTGGTGCGCCAGCCTGCCCTCGAATGGATAGGCCACCAGATAGTAGCGGTTGCCGCGCGGAAAGGTCTCGATCAGCAGATCGTCGCGTTTCGGCAGCACCGACTTGTCGGCCTGGAAGCGTAGCCAGTCGGCGACCTGCTCCGGCAGCTTCTTCCAGCGCTGCGGATCGTCCAGCATGGCGCGGACCTGTTCGGCCAGGTACGTCGAAAGCGGGAATTTGCCACCACCGTAATACGGCACCTTGGCGTCGCTGCCGGGTGCATTCGAGACAAAGCACTCATTCTCGCGGATACCTTCGAAGCGCAGCACCTTGCCGGCGAACATGAAGGTGTCGCCATGCGTCAGCGTTTCGAGGAACGCCTCCTCGATCTTGCCCAGAACCCGGCCGCCACGCGAAGCCGCGCCTCTGCTGCCCGCCTGGACGTAGCGGACGTTGAGCGCCGGCACTTCGATGATGGTGCCGACGTTGAGCCGGTATTGCTGGGCGACGCGAGGATTTGAGACCCGCCACAGTCCGTCCTTGTTCAACCGGATGCGGGCATAGCGCTCGTAGTTCCTTAGCGCATAGCCGCCAGTGGCGACGAAATCGATGACGCGATCGAATGTCGGGCGATCGAGATCGGCATAGGGTGCTGCCGTCCGCACCTCCTCGAACAGCGCATCGGCATGGAACGGCGCACCGCAGGCACAGCCCAGCACGTGCTGCGCCAGGACGTCGAGCCCGCCATCGACCAGCGGCGGCGTATCCTGGGCACCGAGATAATTGGCGTCGAGCGCCGCCCTGCATTCCAGCACCTCGAAGCGGTTGGCCGGTATCAGGATCGCCTTGGACGGCTCGTCCATACGGTGGTTGGCGCGGCCGATGCGCTGCGCCAGCCGGCTGGCACCTTTCGGCGCACCGACATGGACGACCAGGTCGACATCGCCCCAGTCGATGCCGAGGTCGAGCGTCGACGTGGCGACGATGGCGCGCAGGGTGTTCTCGCCCATTGCCTTTTCGACACGCCGGCGCTGCGCGACGTCGAGCGAGCCGTGATGCAGCGCGATCGGCAAGGTCTCCTCGTTGACCCGCCACAACTCCTGGAACAGCAACTCCGCCTGGCTGCGCGTGTTGACAAACAGCAGGGTTGTCTTGTGGCCCTTGATCTCGTTGTAGATTTCCGGCGTTGCGTAGCGGGCCGAATGTCCCGCCCACGGCACGCGCTCCTCCGAATCGAGAATGGAGATGTCGGGCTTGGCGCCGCCAGTGACGACGATCAGTTCGGCCATCGGCCCCGGTGGATTCTGGCTGACCAGCCAGCGCCGCAATTCGTCAGGCTCGGCGACCGTCGCCGACAGGCCTATCGTCTGCAGGGCGGGCACAAACGAGCGCAGCCGGGCCAGCCCGAGCGACAGGAGATGCCCGCGCTTCGAGGTCACCAGCGAATGCAATTCGTCGAGCACGACATAGCGCAGGTCCTCGAAGAAGCGCCTGGCATCGGGCGCGGCAATCAGCAGCGCCAATTGCTCGGGCGTGGTCAGGAGAATGTCGGGCGGCGCCAGCTTCTGCCGCTGGCGCTTGTGTGCGGGCGTGTCGCCGGTGCGCGTCTCGACGGTGACCGGCAGCCCGATTTCTTCGACGGGTTTGCCGAGATTGCGCTCGATGTCGACGGCCAGCGCCTTCAGCGGCGAGATGTAGAGTGTGTGGATGCCTCGATGCGCCTGCCCCGGCCTTCTCCTCGGTCGGCCGGCCAGTTCGGTCAGCGATGGCAAGAACCCGGCCAGCGTCTTGCCGGCGCCGGTCGGGGCGATCAGCAATACCGACTGCCCACCCTGGGCTTTGGCCAGCAAATCGATCTGGTGGGCGCGCGGCGACCAGCCCTTTTCCGCAAACCATTTGACGAATGGCTGGGGCAGGACGACGGCGGCATTCTGTTGGGCAAGGCGCGGCTGCTCTGTCACGCGCCAGAGGTAGCGCGGCGACGCGCAATCGCCAAGCAGAATCAGAACAAAAGGTGATCGATTCGCGTTACGGCCGGCGAAACCCGGTCGGTCCGCCATAGAGATAGCCGATACGGGCGACCGCCTCCCCCAGTCCTTCACGCGACACCAGCATGGTGTGGCCGTTGGCGTGGATCATGGTCTCCGGATCCGTCATGATCGCGACGTGGCCTTTCCAGAAGACCAGGTCGCCGCGCCGCAACCCGGCAAAATCCGGCCCGGGTTCGAGCGGCTCGCCGACGGTCGCCGCCTGCATGTCGGTGTCGCGCAGCACTTGCCTGCCAGCCATGTGCATTGCAAGTTGCACGAGACCGGAACAATCGATGCCGAAGCCGGAAACGCCGCCCCAC
This sequence comes from Mesorhizobium sp. M0040, assembly GCF_040323505.1. Classification (NCBI taxonomy): domain Bacteria; kingdom Pseudomonadati; phylum Pseudomonadota; class Alphaproteobacteria; order Hyphomicrobiales; family Phyllobacteriaceae; genus Mesorhizobium; species Mesorhizobium sp. M0040. Next base: position 183,085 of record NZ_JAMYVA010000006.1, on the reverse strand, counting down.
AGATAGGGCGTGCCGAGAAACGCCTCGGCGACCGCGACGTAGTCGGGGGCAACCTCGGCGACAGGCCTGAGATGGTCAGATATGACCGCCTCGCCGGATGGCAGCAGAGCATAGTACGTGCGGCGTGTTTCAGCCGCGCCTTTCACTGTTACCGCCGATCCCATCGAGAGTTGCCCGCTGATCGGGAACCGCAAATCCGGTCCCGGATAGAGGAAAGTGCGCGGCACCGAGACAACATGCGTGGGCGCATGGTCCCGACCGCCCAGCACAGTGTCGGCGACATAGCCGACATAGCCGTCGCGCTCGGCCTGTATCCAGGCCCAGCCCTCAACGTCCTCGAAGACGAGGACGTCTTCGCCGAACAGAAGCTGGGTATCGACGCCGGCATCCGGGCGCGGAGCCTTGCGGACATCGGCCACGGAGGCTGATATGCGAGCCGGCCGGCCGGCGACGAAACGGTCGGCGGAAACCTCGCCTTTCAGCCTGGCGTCGGCGAGATCGGAGCGGAAGGCATGGAGGCGGGCATCGCTGGCGGTCAAATCGGCAACTCGTTCAAATGGGCAACTCTTGGGCTCTGGCAATGATAACATCGCCAAAGCGCTCGACAAAGAGCGCGCCTTCGACTGTACGCCTGACCAGCACGTTGCGCTTGTCGAGCTCGTCGCGATGGCGCGACACCAGTTTCAGCGCCCCCATCGTATCGAGCGCACGGGTGATCACCGGCTTGGTGACGTTGAGGCGGGCGGCTAACCCCCGCACCGTGTGTGGCGGCGGATCGAGATAGATGGTGAACAGGATCGCCGTCTGGCGCATGGTGAGATCGGGCGCGTCGTCGCGCACCTCCGACAGCACCACCTGTTGCCATAGTCGCAAGGCTTGGCTTGGACGCATGATAATCGACATCCGTCCAGCATGTCGGAAAATTGTTTCGGTTCCGTTTCAGTCAATACCTTCGTCGGCTATGTCCTAGAATCAGCCGTAGCGGTTCGAAATGACCTGCTCCAGCGCCCGGATGCCTTGCGCTTCGCCACCCGCAAGGCCGTGCGGGCGGTCGAACGGGTTCCAGGCGAAGATGTCGACATGCGCCCAGCCGGCGGTCTTTTCGACGAAGCGCTTCAGGAAAAGCGCCGCGGTGATCGAGCCGGCGAAACCGTCCGACGTGACGTTGTTGATGTTGGCCACCTTCGACGCCAGCTTGGCGTCATAGGGCTTCCACAACGGCATGCGCCATAGCGGATCCTCGACCGCAACGGAGGCGTCCGCCAGCTCGGATGCAAGCGCCTCGTCACCGGTGTAGAACGGCGGCAGGTCGGGACCGAGCGCAACACGGGCAGCGCCTGTCAGCGTCGCCATATCGACCAGCATCTGCGGCTCTTCGTCATCGGCCAAGGCCAGGGCATCGGCGAGCACCAGCCGCCCTTCGGCGTCGGTGTTGCCGATTTCGACGGTGATGCCCTTGCGGCTCACCAGCACGTCGCCTGGCCGGAAGGCATTGCCGGCTATCGAATTCTCGACAGCCGGGATGAGCACGCGCAGCCGAACCTTCAACCCGGTGGCCATGATCATGGAAGCGAGACCCAGCACGTTGGCAGCGCCACCCATGTCCTTCTTCATCAAAAGCATGCCCGAGGACGGCTTGATGTCGAGACCGCCTGTATCGAAGCAGACGCCCTTGCCGACCAGCGTTATCTTGGGGGCATTGTTCGGCCCCCAAATCATGTCGATCAGGCGTGGCGCGTCGGCAGAAGCCCGACCGACGGCGTGGATCATCGGAAAGTTGGCGGTAAGAAGATCGTCGCCTTTGGTCACCGATATTTCGGCCTTGTGCGTCGCGGCCAAGGTCCGGGCGGCCTTCTCCAACTGCCCGGGGCCCATATCGCTGGTCGGCGTGTTAACCAGATCGCGCGCCAGGAAAATGCCATCGGCGAGGCGGCGGATGCGGGCGGCGTCGGTGCCTGCCGGCAGCGCGAGGCGAAGCGTCTTGCCTGGCTTCTTGCCGTAGCGGGTGAAGACATAGCCGCCGAGCGCCACGGCGAGTGCCGTAAGCTCCGGCTTGGCCGGTGCGGACGCAAAATGCCACTCGCCTTCGGGCAAGGCTCTCGCTAGTGCGCCGATGGCCAGTGCGCCCTCGCCATCACCGGTGCCGAACAGGGCTCCGGCAATCGCGCCGTTGTCGCCAGGCACGATGAGCGTCCTGCCGGCCTCGCCGGAAAAGCCGTTGGCCTTGGCCCAGGCGACCGAGGATGGCGCAAGGCCCGACGCCGCCAGAGCATCCTTCGCCACCAGATGGACCGGCAGCGCATTGCTCAATTCTTTCTCGACGAGTTCGACAGGCATTCGCTGGCCTCCGGCTTCCGAGTCGACGTTTCTTAACTCTCCGTTAGGGTTAACAGAATATTTCTGCGGGAGGAAAGATGACCTCGCAAATGGTCACGCGCATGAACGGAGCCCTGGTGCCGATGCCGACCAACCGCAGGATGAACGCCAGCGCAAATAGGCTGATCAGCACGGCGTTGATGATGGCGCTTGCCGCAGGCGTCGCTGGCTGCGGAACCAGCAAATTGACGACTGGCTCGATTTCTCGTCCAAGCGGCAAGCCGCTGGAAACAATGTCGGCGGGCGAACTGCACAACGCTACGATGGCGCTTGGCCAGTCCTATTCGAAAAACCCCAGCGACAAGCGGATCGCGACAAATTATGCCGCGGCGCTGCAGATGGACGGCGACGCAGACCAATCGCTTGCGGTGATGCGCAAGCTGGCGATCGCCCTGCCGAAGGACCGCGACGTGCTCGCCGCCTATGGCAAGGCGCTTGCCGCCAACGGACAGTTCGAACCGGCTCTCGATGCCGTGCGCCGCGCGCAGACCCCTGAATATCCTGATTGGAAACTGGTGTCGGCGGAAGCTGCCATTCTCGACCAGCTCGGCCAAAAGGACGAGGCGCGCCAAGGCTATCGCAAGGCGTTGGATCTCAGGCCAAACGAACCGTCGATCCTTTCCAATCTCGGCATGTCGTACGTGCTGGAAGGTGATTTGCGCACGGCCGAAACCTATATGCGCTCAGCCGCCCAGCAGCCGAATGCAGATAGCCGCGTCCGCCAGAACCTTGCGCTGGTCGTCGGTCTGCAAGGCCGTTTCGACGAGGCCGAGAAGATCGCCTCGCAAGAGCTGTCGCAGGATCAGGCGCAGGCTAACGTCGCTTACCTTCGCCAGATGCTGGCGCAGCAGAATGCCTGGAGCCAGCTCAAGGACCAGGACAAGGCAAAGCCCGCCACCAACTGACCGCTTCGAGCGCCGAACCGGCGCGCGAATTCCGCAACATGTCTAACGCAAAGAGCCGCGCTGCACCGGCAGCGTGGCTCTGAATCGTATCAGCGTTTCTGGCAACGCCGCTGGCGCTACTCGCTGCTGGATTTCGGCTGGTCGCCAAAGATGCCGCGCTGGCTCACCTGGATGCCGGCGGGACCCAGAATAATGGCGAACAGCACCGGCAGGAAGAACAGGATCATCGGCACGGTGAGCTTCGGCGGCAGCGCGGCCGCCTTCTTCTCGGCGGCATTCATGCGCATGTCGCGGCTCTCACTGGCAAGCACCCGCAACGCATGCGCCACGGGCGTGCCGTAGCGCTCGGCCTGAACCAACGCCTGGGACACCGACCTGACGGATTCCAGGCCAGTTCGGCTTGCAAGGTTCTCGTAGGCCTGCTTGCGCTCCTGCAGATAGGAAAGCTCGGCGTTTGTCAGGATGAATTCTTCCGCCAATGCCACCGATTGCGCGCCGATCTCATCGGCGACCTTGCGAAGCGCCGCTTCCACCGACATGCCGGACTCGACGCATATCAGCAACAGGTCGAGCGCGTCCGGCCACGCCATCTGAATCGATTGCTTGCGCTTGGTAGCGCGGTTGTTGACGTAGAGCACGGGCGCGTAGAATCCCGCATAGGCTACCACGATGCACACGAACAGCTTCACGAAAAGCGGCTGCTCGGGCAATCCGCCGAGCACGAACAGATACATCGCCGCCAATGCAAAGCCGATGAAGGGCAGGACGAGACGGAAGAAAAGGAAGCGCGTCAGCGGATTTTGCCCGCGAAAACCCGCCACTTTCAATTTCTGCAAGGTACCTTCATCCGCCAGCGCACGCCTGAGATCCAGGCGATCGACAATATTGCGCATGCCGACCGACTGTTCTTCGCGCAGGCCCTTGCGGCGGCGGTCGGCTTCGACTGCCAGCCGCGCGCGCTGCTTGGCGCGCAGCTCATCGCGCTCCAGCGCTACGGATTTCATGCGCGCCTTGAGCTGGTTCCCGCCAAAAGCGGGCAGCAGCGTGAAGACGGTCGCAAACACCGCGATACCGACCAGCAGTGCGATCAGCAGGGACGGGTCGGTGAGAGTTCTGATGACGTGATCGGTCATACGCGAGTCCTAGACTTCGAAATTCATCATCTTGCGCATTACCAGGACGCCCATCGACATCCAGATGCCGGAACAACCGAGGATCAGATGGCCGGTGCTGGTGATGAAGAGGGGCATGATGTAGTTCGGGCTCGTCAAATAGACGAGAAAGGCGACGACGAAAGGCAACGCGCCGATGATCACGGCGGATGCCTTGGCTTCCATGGACAATGCCTGGACCTTGGCTTTCATTTTCTTGCGGTCGCGAAGCACGCGCGAAAGATTGCCCAGCGCTTCGGAAAGATTGCCGCCGGCCTGAGACTGGATCTGGATGACGATGCCGAAGAAGCTCGCCTCGGTGCACGGCATCGTTTCTGGCATGCGCATGGCCGCGTCGGGGATCGACAAACCCATTTGCTGCGAATCGACGATGCGGCGGAACTCGGTCTTGACCGGCTCGGGGGATTCGTTGGCGATCAGGCGCACGGCATCGTTCAGCGGCAGGCCGGATTTTACCGCACGCACAATGATATCGAGCGCGTTCGGAAATTCGTTGAGGAACGCCTTGACGCGGTGCGCGCGGCGAAACGAGACGAACCAGCGGGGCAGACCCAAGACGCCGACCAGCAGCGCAGCCGGCAAAACCAGCAACGGTGCGCCGATGAAATAGACAAGAGCCGTCAAGACGACGCCGCAGACCGCCGAGTAGACATAGAAGCGCTCAAGCGAGATCTTCATGCCGGCCTGACGGATTTGGATCTTCAGCGGTGGTTTCTTGACCAGGCTCTGATTGGACTTTTGCTTTTGATCGAGATCCTTCAGCGAATCCTGGACGGACTTGCGACGCTTGGCCGCTTCCGCCACGCGATCGCGCGACGCCTTGACGACGGAACGATCCGTCTCGGCGGTCTTGATCGATTCAAGCCGCTTGCCGACCTGCTTCTCGGTGCTGATCCGGTTGAACAGGAAAGCATAGGCCACAGCGCCGGCGCTGAAGCCGGCGAGCACGACGAATGCCAATACGGTGCCGTCAATTCCGAACATCGACCCTGGCCCCCACGCTTCCAGACGGATCAATCAGCGCGTTTCTCCATCGCCTCGAGCGCAACCGCGAGGCGCTGCTCCTCACCGTAGTAGCGGGCGCGCTCCCAGAAATGCGGACGGCCGATGCCAGTCGACACGTGCTCGCCCAGCAGCCTGCCGTTCGCGTCCTCGCCCTTGATGTTATAGAGAACGATGTCCTGGGTGATGATGACGTCGCCTTCCATGCCGATCACCTCGGTGATGTGGGTGATACGCCGCGATCCGTCGCGCAGGCGTGCAGCCTGTATGATCACGTCGACGGAGCCGACGACGATTTCGCGCACGGTTTTTTGCGGCAGCGTGTAGCCGCCCATGGCGATCATCGACTCTATACGGTTGAGGCATTCGCGCGGGCTGTTCGAATGGATCGTTCCCATCGAGCCGTCATGGCCGGTGTTCATCGCCTGCAGCAGGTCGAACACTTCGGGTCCGCGCACTTCGCCGACGATAATACGTTCGGGGCGCATGCGCAGACAGTTCTTGACCAGGTCGCGCATGGTCACTTCGCCCTCGCCTTCGAGGTTGGGCGGACGGGTTTCGAGACGCACCACATGCGGCTGCTGCAATTGCAGCTCAGCTGAGTCCTCGCAGGTGATGACGCGTTCTTCGCGGTCGATATAGTTGGTCAGGCAATTGAGCAGCGTCGTCTTGCCTGAGCCGGTACCGCCCGAGATGACAATATTGCAGCGGACACGCCCGATGATCTTGAGAATCTCGGCCCCTTGCGGAGAAATCGAGCCGAACTTGACCAGCTGGTCGAGCGTCAGCTTGTCCTTCTTGAACTTGCGGATGGTAAGTGCGGTGCCGTCGATAGCCAGGGGCGGTGCGATGACGTTGACACGGGAGCCATCAGGAAGACGCGCATCGCAGATCGGGCTTGATTCATCGACGCGGCGGCCAACCTGGCTGACGATACGCTGGCAGATGTTGAGGAGCTGCTGGTTGTCGCGGAAACGGATGCCGGTCTGCTCGACCTTGCCGTTGACTTCGATGTAGACGTTCTTGGAGCCATTGACCATGATGTCGGCAATATCGTCGCGGGCAAGCAGTGGCTCCAGCGGCCCGTAGCCTAAAACGTCGTTGCAGATATCCTCGAGAAGCTCTTCCTGCTCGGCGATGGACATCGCGAAATTCTTGATCGCGATGATGTCGTTGACAATGTCGCGGATTTCCTCGCGCGCGCTTTCGGGATCGAGTTTGGCGAGCTGGGACAGATCTATCGTATCGATGAGTGCGGCGAAGACCTGGCTTTTGGTGTCGTAGTAGGTTTCGCTCTTTTGGCGCTGGATACTTTTCGGCTCCGGGGCCAATGGCGGCGGCTCGACCGCACGGCGAACCGCCGGCGCGGCAGGCGCGCCGGATGGCGGCAGCGCCGCCGACCTGGCAGTTACAGCCGCTTCCACAGGGTTTGCGGCCGCCGGCGCAGCAGGTGCGGGTGCTGGCTGACGGAATTCCGGAATGGTCCGGTTGCCGTCGTCGCTGCCTCTTTTACCAAACATGATCGCTTACCAATTCCACCGCTGAGGCATCACTTCTTGTTGCGCGAAAGCTTGCCGATCAGATTGCCGAGCCCAGCCTTTTTCTTCACCTTGATTTCGCTGCGCCCTGTCAGCACATGGGCGATCTCGTTGATCGTGGCGACAACCGGATTCTTGGCATCCATCTCACCGAGCATACGTCCGTTGTTGGCAGCATTTCCGAACAAAAGCGGCTCGAACGGGATGACCGACATCGGCGAAAGGCCGAGCGATTCGGAGAAGTCGGACGGCGTAATCTCAGGACGTTTCGGCACACCGGCCTGGTTGATCACAAGCTTTGGCGCGGGATCGTTCGGACGAAGCCGCTTCAGCATGTCGACCAGGTTCTTCGTGTTGCGCAGATTGGCCAGTTCGGGCGTCGCCGTGATGACGATCTCGTCGGCCTTGACCAGCGTGTTCTTGGTCCAGCCGGCCCACACGTGGGGAACATCGAGCACGAGGAGCGGCGCGCTACGCTGGGCTATGTCGATAAGCTGGGTGAAGGCGTCGGGATCGAAATCGTAGACCCGCTCCAGGGTCGAAGGGGCCGCAAGCAGCGACAGGTGCTCGGCGCATTGGGCGAGCAGCCGGTCGAGATAGACCTCGTCGACGCGTTCCGGCGAGAAGACTGCCTCGGCAATGCCTTGCGCCGGATCCTGGTCGAAATTGATATTGGCCGTTCCGAAGGCGAGGTCGAGATCGGCGACAACCACTTCGGATTTGAAAAGGGACGACATGGCCCAGGCCACATTATGGGCTATGGTCGAGGAGCCGACGCCGCCTTTGGCGCCGATGAAGGCAATCGAGCGGCCGATCGGCTCCGCTTCCGGATCAACGAAGATCGAAGACACCACGCTGACGATGTCGGCCATCGATACGGGCGCGATGACATACTCGGAAATGCCCGAACGAATGAGTTCGCGGTACAGGCCGACATCGTTGTAGTGGCCGACAACCACCACCTTGGAGGTCGGGTCACAATGCTCGGAGAGCTGGGCGAGTTGTTCAAGCAATAGCTTCGGCTCGCTGCGCGATTCAAGCAGGATCAGGTTCGGTGTCGGCGCCGACTGATAGAATTCGATAGCGGTAGGGATGCCCCCCATATGCACCTTCAGATGGGCCTTGGCCATGCGGCGATCCTCGCCGGCGCGCTCGACCGGATTGGCTACGCCTTCGGTCTCGCAAAATGCCTGGATCGAAATGCGCGGGATCGGCCGCAACGCCTGCATCGCGGCAATATCCTGCTCCGAGGTTTCGCCGCCCGGTACCTCTGTGTCATAGGCAAGATTGCTCATTGTCATCACTTTCCGTGACTTGCGCGGCTTAGGGTTTGTTGAGCCTCAACACTCGTTAATATTCGACTTCCGAATTGCCGAGGAATTCGTCCGAAATACCTCTGTCACGATAGACGTCGATCACCGCGCCGCGATTTTCCGCGTCGATCGGGGTCGGCTTGCGTGGCCCGATCAAATCGGACGGATTGGCCATCTGGGCAGCCAGGTTGTTCTGATACGAACAGCCGAAATCGGCATAGTGCTTGTTTTCCGAAGTCTGCAGCAGGTCTTCGGGCCAGCGCCCGCATTTATCCGTCTGAGCCTTCACCGAGACGTAGGCAACACGGATCGGTGCGGACGCTTCGGCCGAAACAGACTGATAGGACCGCATGGCGATCCGCTTCCGGCTGATGCCGCTGGCTATGGCCAGCCTGGCGAAATCGCGGCCGGCCACGGCCGCTGCGATTTCGTTGGCTGAGCCGCTCGGAATCTCGATCGTCAGCACCGGAGCCGCGCTCCTGTCGTATCCGTCCAGGAAGCCCAGGAGCGTGTCACGCTGGGATCTGGTCATGCCACGGTCGCCGGCGCCGACCGGAAGGTCGATCTTCTGTATCTTCTCGGCTATGACGATCGGATGGGTGGTGCGATAATCGTCCGGTATGGCACCCACCGTGACGCTGTCGCGATTGGCGCAGCCGGCCAGCAATGCCGCCACCGCGATCGCCATAATGGGAACGGCCGGCCGCCAGATTCGCGAATGGACCGACCGCGTCGCGGTGATCGCCCGTGCCTTCGATGCTGCCTTAGACATGACCGCTTCCCCGCTTACTTGTAGATAAAGCCGACAACGCCGTGGTAACGGCCGTTGGGCTTGTCGGTCTGCATGGTGCCGTAGACACGGTTGACGCGGCCAAGGAAGATGCCGGCGCCATCGCTGGCGGCGTTGAAATTGTCATCCGGCTTGGCAAGATCGTTGCGCGCCACCGGCTTCACCAGATAGGGCGTAATGATGATGACGAGCTCGGTCTCGTTGCGAACGAAATCCCTGCTGCGGAACAGCGCGCCAAGCACTGGAATCTTTGTCAGACCAGGTAAGCCGTTGACGGCTTGCCTGAGATCATCGCGGACAAGGCCGGCAATCATCATCGAGCCGCCCGAAGGCAGTTCCACTGTTGTGTCGGCCAAGCGCTTACGGAGCGACAGGGCATTCATGCCCGGGCTTGTTACGCCTTCGGACAAAGACACAGACCCCTCCGTTGTCGGCTCGGAAACCGAGGTTCTGACTTTCAGGCTGATACGGCCGGGAGACAGCACCACCGGCTGGAATTCCAGGCCAATGCCGTATTCGATCTTCTCGACCGAATACGTCTTCAGACCGGTCTGGTTATCGTTTGATACGGCTTGGGAAACGCTGGTCACCATGTTGTATTCGCCGCCAACCTTGAAGGTCGCCTTCTCGCCGGATACGGCCGTCAATGTTGGTTCGGCGAGGGTTTTCATGACACCGGACTGTTCCATGGCATTGATGTAGGCCTGCAGCGTCGAGCTCCCGATAGAGAGGCCCGAGTTCGACAGCGACTTGCCCAAACCAGTGAAATTGTCGCTTACCGCGCCCCAGCTGATGCCGTTGCTGCTGCCGTTGCCCACCATGTTGACGCCGAGCTGCTTCATCACCGAGCGGCTGACTTCCGCGACCGTCACCTTCAGCGTCACCTGGTCGTCGCCGATGATCTGCAGCAGGTTGACGATCTTGCTGACGCGGCGCTCGGCATCCGGGTTATCGATCGCGACGCCGGCTTCAGCCGAACCGCCGGCAGCGGTCTGCGAATATTGACCCGTGGTCGCCTCGCCGCCGGACACGAAAATGGTTGCCAGATCGGCCGCGCGCTTGGCGTCCAGAGGAGTGTCCACGGTTCCGGTCAGAACGACGTTGTCGTTCAGCAACTCGACCTTAACCTCCGATGACGGGATGAAGCGCTTGATATAATCCTCCAGCCCGGCGACGTCACGTTCGACCGCTAGGTCAAGGCTGACGATCTGCTCGCCATTCGGGCCAAAGACGAAGATATTTGTCTCGCCGACCGCCTTTCCAAACAGATAGATGCGCCTGGCGGTGCGGGTCACCGCGTCGGCTACAGCGGGGTTGGCGACGAGAATGTCGTAGGCATCGCTCGGGAGGTCGATGACCACCGACTTGTTCAGTCCGAGCTTGACCCGCTGGGTGGCGGTCGAAGCCGTCACCCTGGCATTGCCCGCCGCACTGGCATCGACAATGCCATGTGCATTCGTTCCAAGGAGAAACAGGCCGATCGCCGCAGCCAGGATGAGCGGCCGTTTGGTTTTTAGCCTCATTTCCTTGCCCCCACTTCGGAAACTTCGCCCGACTTGATCAACCGCACGGTTCCGCGCCGACCATTGCCGGAAACCAGGTAATCGGCTTCGCCCACATTCTTGTCCTGACTGTCCTTGATCGAGCGCAGCGCCAATGTCAGGCGATCCGCCATCTGCTGTGCGACGGTGATGATCTCGGACTGCTGCGGCGTCAGTTCCAGGGTGGCGGTCTGGCCAACCCTGGTCTTCTTACCTTCCTCGTCCTCCTGAATGGTCTGGTCGATCGCCAGGACGCGAATGTTCTTCAGGATAGTTTCGGTCGTGAAGCCCGGACCACCGCCATTGGCGGCATCGGCTCTGCGGGTCATGATGACGTCGACGAAATCGTTGGGAAGAATAAAGCCACCGGCCGAGGTGTCGGCCGAGATGCTTGTGGCAACGGCCCGCATGCCGGAGGGCAGGATCGACGACATGAAGCTTTGCCCTTCACCGATCAGCTTCGAGCGCCGCAGCGGCTCGCCGGCGTAGAGCGCCACGCGAGCGACGGCGCCCTTCAGCTTGTCCAGCGCTTCAGGCTCGGCGGCGCGGGTGATGAAATTTGCGTTGATGCCGGCGGACGGCCATGACTCCCAGGAAATATTGTTTTCAAGCGGACTGCCCATCGGAACGTCGCCGGAAAGGACAAGCACATCCTGCAGCGCGATCGCCGGCGCCTGAGGACCGGAATCGACAACCGGAGGCGGCGGAGCCACGACCATGTTCTTCGCGACATAGCCTGCACCACCGGCCGCGGCTATCGCCACGCTCAGAATAATCAATCGGGATGCTGGCATCTGTCCGAACCTCGCCTTGGCAAACCACGTAGCCAAGCGGGACTTTGCAGCGGCAATCGTCAAAACAAGGTTAATGTTATACTTACGATCGTGATTAATTTAACGTTTATATAAATTGGACCGACAAGCCCGGCCCGAAGGAAAACGTGGCCAACTCGCCTGCTCGGCGCCAACCGCGTAAAGTGAAATTCAGCCCGCCAGCCTAGTAAGTGCCCAGGCCATCAATGGCGAGTCGGAATAGGTGAGCAGACCGCCAATGCCAAGCGCGATGCCGTACGGAACGCCGGTCGCCTCATCGGCGAAATGGCGCAGGAACGGATTGTGGCTTGTGACGGCGGCAAGCGGCGATTTTCGATAGGCGAGGATGGCTAGCGTCAGCAGGCCGCCGATGAATGTCGAGGCGACGAGGTATTCGATGAGATGGATGTTCAGTCCCATCCACATGGCAGTGGCAGCCAGAAGCTTGGCGTCGCCGCCGCCCATGCCGCCCAGCGCGAACAGGCCGAACGTCACCGCGAGAACCAGGCCGGCGGCGGCGAAATGCCAGCCATAGGTGGCCCAGTCCATACCGGTCAAAGGCGCAACCAAGGCGAAGACAACCACAAGCAACACCGGCACGCGATTGGCGATCGTCATCGAAAGCATGTCGGAGATCGCGGCAAAAAGCATGCAGAACGGAAACACGACGAAGATCACGGCTTCAAGCATCGGCGCGCCTATGACCCAATTGCATCTGGCCCCAGCCTAATCCTATTCGATTAACGACTGATGAGGCCTAAATTTCAATTCATACCAGGACTAAATAAGGGCCGCCAGTGCGGCGGCCCTTATTTCAGAACAACCGAACCCGTTACGGTCAGCTACCGTTCACCTTAGTGGAGATGGCGGTGAACTTGGCGTTCAGCGAGTTGCCGAGCTGGCCGGCGCCGACCATGATGGCGAGTGCGATAAGAGCGGCGATCAGACCGTATTCGATAGCGGTCGCGCCGGATTCGTCCTTCACAAAACGTGCGATGAGGTTAGACATTCGAGCTCCTACTCCAATTGTTACAGCACTTCCGTCAACTTCTCTTGGTGGCTGATCGGATACTGCGAATCTAAGGAGAAGCTGTTTCAATCGGCTTAATAAACAGGCTTACCGATTCCTTTCCCGCTTCGACGACATTGCGTGGTTAACCCAGAACTAAAATACCCGCCGCTAGGCCCCCGGGCTGACAAAAGGCGCAAAAGGCGCAATTCGGCAAAGACGTTCCAGCCGTGCCGGCTAGGCCCAATGCCGGTTCCGGCTTGATCCTGAACTCCAGCCGCTTAACGGTTGGTTCACCAATCTCGTTCATCTTCCGTTGAACAGTTTGCCAGGGGGCGCCTCAATGGCCGGGCCGAGATCATCATTTCCAGTTGCCGTGCTTTTTGCCGCAGCGGCTTTCGCCTTTCCAGCCAAGGCCGGCGCCGGCATCGAGGTGACGATGAACCAGGCAAAGATCATCAAATTGTCGCGCGCCGCCGATACGATTGTCGTCGGCAATCCGGCGATCGCCGACGCCTCCGTGCAGGACGCATCGACGATCGTACTGACCGGCAAGGGATTTGGCGTCACCAATCTCGTCGTCCTCGATCAGGAGGGCAATCCGATCGTCGATGAGCAAATAACCGTCGTGCGCCAGGCAGCGTCGTCGGTGCGCATCTATCGGCGTTCCGAAGTACAGACCATGTCCTGCGCGCCATATTGCGAAAGCTCGTATAAGAGCGATGCCGAGAAGGCCTCTGAAGCCGAAATGAGTGCCGGGCATTAGCTAGCCGACGTGTCCGCCTTTGGCGGGAACGTGCTTCGGTTATCGCCGGGTTAAGGCCTTCCCGTTGAATTTAACGGTCATTCCAACCGGACTTCAATCGGTTCCGACTAAGGGTGGGACCGATACAGAAGCGGCATCGGCGGGCAGAGGACATGAACAAGGCAGGACGAGCAGGCTCTCCAAGACGGTTTTTGGGCGACCGCCGCGGAAGCACGGCGATCGAATTCGCCATGCTTGCAATTCCTTTCGCGCTTCTTGTCTTCGCCATCCTGGAGAGCTGCATTTCTTTTGCCGCACAGGAAGTGATGGCAAACGCAACCGACGACATCGCGCGCCAACTGCGTACCGGCCAACTAAGACCGGCCGATGTGTCCGGCACCAAGCTGCGGGATATGATCTGCACCAAATTGGAGATCATGGTCGCCAAGACCTGTCCCGGATTGCTGGTGGACTTGCGCGAATATCCGACCTTCGCCGATGCGGCGCTGGCCGGTTTCAAGATCCAGGATGGCGACGTCGTGCTGACCAAGGGCACGAGCACACAGACCTTCACCGTCGCACCTGGCCTGGCGGAGTCGAGAAACATGCTGCGTGTTTTTTACAAATGGCCGGTGATGACCGACTTCATGGCCAAATCGATGGCCAACCTGAAGGACGGCAAAACGCTGCATTTTGCTTCGATCACTTGGCAGAACGAGCCGTTCGACAACTGAACCACGTAGTCGCTTGAAAAGGGCAAAGCCATGATTCGTGCGGGGGCACAGCTGGGCATCGCAGGGATTTGTACAAGAGCAGTCCGACTTTGCTCGGACCGCCGCGGTATTGCGGCTGTCGAGTTTGCCCTCATCGTGCCTGTCTTGTTGATCATGTACTTTATGACAATGGAGGCCTCGCAAGCCATCGAGACCAGCAAGAAGGTCAGCCGCATCGGCAGCATGGTAGCGGACCTCGTCACGCAGCAGCAGACCGTCAAGGCGGCCGATGTCGATGCCATCATGGCGATCGGCAGTTCCACGCTCCAGCCCTACAACCGCTCGAAACCGAAGATCATTATCACGGCGATACAGGTGACGAACGAGACGACGCCGAAAGTCCTGGTCGTGTGGTCGCGCAAACTGGTCGATGGCGTCTCTAGCGTCGACGCGGTCAAGGATTCCACCACAACGGTCCCGAGCGCGCTCAAGATCAAAGGCACGTTCCTCATTCGGGTCGAAAGCGATCTCGCCTACAAGCCAATCATCACCTGGTCGGCGGACGGCCAAAGCCGGTTCGGGTTGAGCTCGGTCTTCAATTCGATATCGATGGCGGAAACTTATTATCTGCGGCCGCGCAGGAGCCCGACCATTCCGTGCAGCGATTGCTGACGCCTGAAGCCCGCTAACCGGTCTGTTTGCTATTGCTTGCGACCGCGGGCCGAGACTAGACGCACGATGGCTGCAGCCAGCACATAGTCCCTCGGACCGGCAACGGTTCGGCGACGATACCGATACGGAACGTTCCGATAACATCGCGCCAATCGGCTCGCGCCAGGTTTGTGCAAGACGCATCCAGCAGCAAAGCCAGTACGGCGGCGAATGCTGTCAGGGCAAGCCTCATGCGAGCTCCGCGCCGCGCATTTCCATCCGCAGATCGACCATGCCGCGATTCGTCTCTCCGGGACCAGCACGCCAAGCCGTGCTGTTTGGGTTTCCGAATTGCCAATGGCGGCGCGGAACCCTATGTCTGAGCCAACACACAGGCAATGATGAACCTTTCGATGGCACGCGCCTTCCTTTTTGTCCTCGACTCCTTCGGCATCGGCGGCGCGGCCGATGCCGAACGTTATGGCGACACCGGCTCTAATACGTTCGCACACATCGCGCGGGCCTGCGCAGAAGGCCGCGCCGATCGCGAAGGCCTGCGTGCCGGACCCCTTCTTGTACCAAACATGCTCGCGCTCGGCCTCGGCCAGGCCGCGGCAACGGCGACGGGTTTCAGGTTCGAGAATGGCAGTGCCCCGCTTAGCGCCGCCTTTCACGGCGCGGCCCAAGAGGTTTCGAGCGGCAAGGACACGCCATCGGGCCATTGGGAAATAGCCGGCCTGCCGGTCCGTTTCGACTGGGGTTACTTCCCAGACAAGATTCCCGCCTTTCCGGCCGAGTTGACCGAAGCAATGGTGCGTGAAGGGAAGGTGCCTGGCATCCTCGGCAATTGCCATGCTCCGGGCACCGAGATTATCGAACGGTTCGGCGAAGACCATATCCGCACCGGCAAGCCGATCTGCTACACCTCGATCGACTCCGTCCTGCAGATCGCCGCGCATGAGGTTCATTTCGGCGTGGAACGGCTTTACGAGTTCTGCAAAGTGGTGCGCAGGCTCATCGATCCGCTGAATATCGGCCGCGTCATCGCGCGGCCGTTTATCGGTGAAACCGCCGCCACGTTCGAGCGAACGCATAATCGTCGCGACTATGCCGTACCGCCGCCGGAACCGACGCTGCTCGACCGGCTGACGGCGCGCGGCAGCCGGGTTATCGCGATCGGCAAGATCGGCGACATTTTCGCCCATCGGGGGATCTCGGAAGTCCGCAAGGCTGCCGGCAACATGGCGATGTTCGACAAAACGCTTGGTGCCATGGAAGACGCCCGCGACGGCGACCTCGTCTTCGCGAACTTTGTCGACTTCGACACCGAGTTCGGGCATCGGCGCGACGTTGCGGGGTATGCCGCCGCACTCGAAGCTTTCGACCGGCGCCTGCCCGAGGCATTCGCACGGCTGAGGCCAGGCGATCTGCTCATTTTGACCGCCGATCACGGCAACGATCCGACGTGGCGCGGCACCGACCACACGCGCGAGCGTATTCCGATTATCGGGACACGGCCGGGTTTCAAAGGCGCAGACATCGGACTGAGGACAACATTTGCCGACATTGGCGAAACCGTGGCCGAACATCTCGGGCTGGCGCGCGGCCGTCACGGCACCTCCTTCCATGCCACGATAGGTGGCCATGCCTGAGCTGCCGGAGGTAGAGACAGTCAGGCGCGGTCTGCAGCCGGCCCTTGAAGGTGCCCGCATTGTCGGTGTCGAGGCACGCCGGCCGGATTTGCGGTTTCCGTTCCCCGAGAGATTTTCGGAGCGGCTGACCGGCAAGACGATTGCGGCGCTCGGCCGCCGTGCCAAATATCTGACAATGCACATGGACAACGGCCCGGTTCTGATCTGCCATCTCGGCATGTCGGGTTCGTTTCGCATCGAAACGGCCGACGAGAGCGCAACGCCCGGCGCGTTCCACCACGAACGTTCGAAAAACAATGCTCACGATCACGTCGTCTTCGACATCGCATCCCCTGCCGGCGTCCGCTCTCGCGTGATCTTCAACGACCCGCGCCGCTTCGGGTTCATGCTGTTTTCGGAAGGCGAGCCCGACATGCATCCGATGCTGGCGGGATTAGGCGTCGAGCCTACAGGCAACGCACTGGACGGCGCGCTGCTCGCTTCGTTGCTGAAAGGTCGCAAGTCACCGCTGAAAGCGGCACTTCTGGACCAGAGGCTGATTGCCGGGCTAGGCAATATCTACGTCTCGGAAGCGCTTTGGCGGGCCGGCCTGTCGCCGCTGCGCGAAGCGGGCACCCTCGCGAGAGCCGGCAAGAAAGCCAAAGAGCAGAGCGAACGCCTGGCCGAAGCAATCCGCTCGGTCGTCGCCGATGCGATCGCCGCCGGCGGCTCGTCGTTGCGCGATTATATGCAGACCGATGGATCGCTGGGCTACTTCCAGCATTCCTTCGCGGTTTACGATCGCGAGGGGGAAGCCTGCTCCAAGCCTGGTTGTGGCGGCCACATCGAGCGTATCGTGCAAAGCGGTCGTTCGACTTTCCACTGCCGGGCCTGTCAGGCTTGAACCAGAAGCGAGGAGGAGCAAAGCATGGGCTATGAAACCATCATCGTCGAAACCCGCGGCAAGGTCGGGCTGATTACGCTGAACCGGCCGCAGGCGCTCAACGCGCTGAATTCACAAGTGCTGGCGGAACTGGTCGCGTCGGTGAATAGCATGGGCGCCAATGCCGACATCGGCGCCATGGTCATCACTGGTTCGGAAAAGGCTTTCGCGGCAGGTGCCGATATCAAGGAAATGCAGTCCATCTCCTATGTGGATGCCTATCTGCAGGATTTCTTCGTCGGCTGGGAAGAATTTACGCGGGCACGAAAGCCGATCATCGCGGCGGTGGCGGGCTATGCGCTGGGGGGCGGCTGCGAACTGGCGATGATGTGCGACTTCATCATCGCCGCCGACACCGCCAAATTTGGCCAACCCGAGATCACGCTGGGCGTCATGCCCGGCATGGGCGGATCGCAGCGCCTGACCCGCTTTGTCGGCAAGTCGAAGGCGATGGATATGTGCCTGACGGGTCGAATGATGGACGCAGCCGAGGCCGAGCGTTCCGGCCTTGTCTCGCGCGTGGTGCCAGCCGGCGAGTTGATCGAGGAAGCGCTTAAGGCAGCGTCCAAGATGGCTGGTTTTTCCTTGCCGTCGGTGATGATGGCAAAGGAGGCCGTCAACCGCGCCTATGAGACGACGCTCACCGAGGGTCTGCGGTTCGAGCGCCGGCTGTTTCATTCGCTGTTTGCGCTGGATGACCAGAAGGAAGGCATGGCGGCCTTCACCGGCAAGCGGAAGCCGAATTTCACGAACCGATGAGATGACGAAGGCGCCGGTCAAAAAGAAAGCGCTGCAGCGTTGACGCGCCGGAAAAGCTGAACTATAAGCCGCACCAATCGAGGCGGCCCTGTGGCTGCCCGTTTGTTTTTTTGCGCCCTGCGGTATCCCGCAAGCGCCCACCAGATCAGAAGAGAGGCACCATGGCCAATACCTCCTCGGCCAAAAAGGCAACGCGCAAGATCGCCCGTCGCGCAGCGATCAACAAGAACCGCCGCTCCCGCGTCCGGACCTACATCCGCCAGGTCGAAGAGGCGCTCGCGGCTGGCGACAAGGCGGCCGCACAGGCTGCCTTCAAGGTGGCCGAGCCGGAATTGATGCGCGCCGCGACCAAGGGCGTGGTGCACAAGAACACGGCATCGCGCAAGGTGTCGCGGTTGGCCCAACGGGTCAAGGTGCTGTCAGCCTGATATATCCATTCCTGAACTGCGCTTCTTCAAACCCGGCCAATCGCGCCGGGTTTTTTCGTTTGCCGGCAAGTACTTAAAAGAAAGCCCGCAAAATGGCGCTCCGCGAGCATTTCAACGTTCGAAATGCTTTGCCGGCATATACATGCCCGCTCATATTCGGAGCCTCCGAAACCGCCAATACGAAAATTTCCGAGCGTCACAGATTACCGTTTCTTTTCAGAAGCTTACCGATGGTGATCCACAGCTTGTTCACATCAGCTGCGGCCGATAGGCGGCAATTGGCTGTCAAGTGAATTATTTCAGAAAATTTCGCATTGTGTGGCCTTTTTCACATTCGCCGGAAAAGGGTTTGAATCACAATGGCTTTGTCAAAATCAACTGTTGCAGCATGGCGTTCGAAACGTCCCTTGCTAGTCAGATTCCTTAAAAATCCGTTAGGGGTGGCCTTGCCCTATCCACAGCGATTTCGGTAATGTCTGTCCATCGAAGGGACGGGCCCTTGGCCCTTGACCAGCCTGAAACCGGCCAGCTCAATTTGGCAGAGTTTACACCGCGGATTCAACTCCGCGGACGGGGTTGGTTTGTCTTTTCGATACGGTAGGGGACTGGCGTAATTGTACATGGCAGGTCGACGGTGCGCCGGCGGTTTTTCGCCGGACGGCATTTTGTTGCCCTGACATGACCAAAGCGGATCGGCTCTTCGGCGCCGGACCGACAACGAGGCGATTCATCAGCCGGCGGCGGCGATGGTGTCGCAGCGAAGACACGGTCGCCGGAAACATGGATGCAGGAGGCGCATCCCCGGCGGAAAACAGGTACAAGAGACAAGGAACTCGATCATGCAGAGCGGCGGCATCGAAAGGGAGCTTACAGGCGACCTCCCATTTCCTGGAACGTTAATCGGAAGGAACGACATGGCGGCTTCCAATGAAGCTGAACAGAAGTTCGATCGGGTCAAGGCCCAGTTGAAGGCGCGTCTGGGAACCGAGGTCTATTCGAGCTGGTTCGGGCGCATGAAGGTCGCTGAATCCTCTAAGGGCATTGTCCGCATCTCAGTGCCAACCGCATTCCTGCGTTCATGGATCAACGGCCACTATCTCGATCTCATCACCGAGTTGTGGAAGCACGAGGATCCGGAGATCCTCAAGATCGAGATAGTGGTTCGCACCGCCACACGGCAGGGCCGCAACAGCGTCGAGCCAGAAGTGGCCCCGGCGCGCAAGATGACCAGGCAGACGCAAACCGCGCTCTCTGCGGGCACGGCGAGCCCCAGCAGGGTCGAACGGGTCCCGGTACCCCGCCCGGGGATGCCGGCAGAAACCGAGTTCCGGCACAATGTTCTCGGTTCGCCACTCGATCCACGCTATACTTTCACCTCCTTCATCGAAGGACCATCGAACCGAGTGGCTTTTGCCGCCGCCAAGGCGGTCGCGGAATCGCAGTCGAGCGCGGTGCGTTTCAATCCGCTCTTTCTTCACGCGACGGTCGGGCTGGGCAAAACGCACCTGTTGCAGGCGATCGCCGCAGAATCGCTGAAGCAGAATCCGAAATCGCGGGTCGTCTATCTGACGGCTGAGTATTTCATGTGGCGGTTCGCCACCGCGATCCGCGACAACAACGCACTGACGCTGAAAGAACAGCTGCGCGACATCGACCTCCTCATCATCGACGACATGCAGTTCCTGCAGGGCAAGTCGATCCAGCACGAATTCTGCCATTTGATCAACATGCTGCTCGACAGCGCCAAGCAAGTGGTGGTCGCTGCCGACCGGCCGCCGTCGGAATTGGAGTCGCTGGAGCCACGCGTCCGCTCGCGCCTCAACGGCGGCGTCGCGCTGGAAATGTCAGCCCCGGATTTCGCCATGCGTATCGGTATGCTCAAGCTCAGGCTTGCCACCGCCAAGCTCGATGATGCGTCGCTCGATATTTCCGAAGAGATCCTCAACCACGTCGCCCGCACTGTGACCGGCAGCGGACGCGAGCTCGAAGGTGCCTTCAACCAGCTTTTGTTTCGTCAATCCTTCGAACCGCAGATCACCATCGACCGCATCGACGAGATCCTTGGCCACATCTATCGTTCGGGCGAACCCAAGCGGGTGCGTATCGAGGACATCCAGCGCATCGTCGCGCGCCACTACAACGTGTCGAAGACCGAACTTCTGTCCAACCGGCGCACACGCACCATCGTCAAGCCACGGCAGGTCGCCATGTATCTGTCGAAGGTGATGACGCCGCGCTCGCTGCCGGAGATCGGGCGGCGGTTCGGCGGTCGTGACCATACGACCGTGCTGCATGCGGTGCGCAAGATCGAGGATCTTTCCGGTGCCGACAACACACTGGCGCAGGAACTCGAATTGCTGAGAAGGCTGATCAACGACCAGGCCTGACGGCCCGAAAAACGCCGGCTCGCCGACTCCGGCCTTTTTATCCCCAGAAAGCCCGTGCAGCCGGTCCGAACCGGTGGCGCGGGCTTGCGTTTGCCGGGTTTTTCCTGTCAGTTTACGCAGATTCTGAGCCTGTTCAGACCTTTCGCGGGGCGCCGCTTGCCGGAGACCCGTTCATTCATTCAAGCGAGCCTGTTTCGTCATGCGTGTTATCCTGGAACGGTCAAATCTCCTGAAGTCGCTCAACCATGTTCACCGCGTGGTCGAGCGGCGCAATACCATTCCGATCCTGTCGAACGTGCTGCTCAGCGCCGAGGGGGCCAGCCTTGAAATGAAGGCGACCGACCTCGACCTGGAGGTGACCGAAGCAACGCCGGCAAAGGTCGAACGTGGCGGGGCGACGACGGTCCCGGCACATCTGCTCTACGACATCGTGCGCAAGCTTGCCGACGGCGCGGAGGTGGCGCTGAAGACCGACGAAGACGGCAACGCCATGACGGTGACGTCGGGGCGCTCGAGCTTCCGCCTGCAATGCCTGCCGCAGTCCGACTTTCCCGAGCTTTCAGCCGGGTCGTTCTCGCATATTTTCCGGCTCGATTCCGTCGGACTAAAGGGCCTCATCGAAAAGACCCAGTTCGCCATCTCGACCGAGGAGACGCGCTATTATCTGAACGGCATTTATCTGCACACGCACGAGGCCGGCGGCAAGCTGAAGCTGCGCTCTGTCGCGACCGACGGCCACCGGCTGGCGCGCGCCGAGATCGATGCGCCGGCAGGCTCTGAGGGCATGCCTGGCGTCATAATCCCGCGAAAGACGGTCAGCGAGCTGCAAAAGCTGGTCGACGATCCCGATGTTGCAGTCACTACCGAGTTGTCCGACACCAAGATCCGTTTCACCATCGGCAGCGTTATCTTGACCTCCAAGCTGATCGACGGCACTTTCCCGGACTACCAGCGCGTCATTCCGACCGGCAACGACAAGAAGCTGATTATCGATCGCCAGAGTTTCGCCGCTGCCGTCGATCGCGTTTCGACCATTTCGTCCGAACGCGGCCGGGCGGTGAAGCTTTCGATCGCCGAAGGGCAGGTCACGCTTGCGGTCAACAACCCGGATTCGGGCAGTGCCACCGAGGAACTGGCGGCCGACTATTCGTCCGATCCGATCGAAATCGGCTTCAACGCCAAATACCTGCTCGACGTTGCCGCGCAACTGACCGGCACGGAGGCGAAGTTCATGCTGGCGGATGCCGGTTCCCCGACGCTGATCCACGACATGGCCGACGAGACCGCGCTCTACGTGCTGATGCCGATGCGGGTCTAGGGCCCGAACGGGGCCATCTTGCTGTCGTGACCAGATCTGCAAAACCGCAGCAGACGCACATAAGTAAGCTCACACTTACGAATTTCCGCAACTATGCGGCGTTGGCAATAGACCTTGATCCCGGCGCTGTCGTTTTCTCCGGCGACAATGGCGCCGGCAAGACCAATCTGCTTGAAGCGATCTCGCTGCTCACGCCGGGCCGCGGCCTGCGCCGCGCACCCTATTCCGAGGTGGCGCGCGAAGGCGGCGACGGTGGGTTTGCGCTGCATGCCCGGCTTGACGGGCCGGAAGGCCAGGTCGAGATCGGTACCGGAATATCGGGCAGCGACGGCGAAGCCGGCCGGCGGGTGCGGATCAACGGCGCGACGGCACGCTCAGCCGAAGACATGCTGGAATGGCTGCGCGTGGTCTGGCTGACACCGGCCATGGACGGCCTGTTCCCCGGGCCGGCTGCCGACCGCCGGCGCTTCCTAGACCGGCTGGTGCTGGCGATCGATCCTGGCCACGGCCAGCGCGCGCTTGACTATGAAAAGGCAATGCGCGGCCGCAACAGACTGCTCGCCGACGGTTCACGCGACGGTGCCTGGTTCGATGCGATCGAGATGCAAATGGCCGAGACCGGCGTGGCGATTGCCGCGGCGCGTGCCGAACTGGTGCGCCTGCTCGCCGCCATGATCGACCGGCTGCCCGGCGACGGACCGTTTCCGCAAGCCGACATCGGCATCTCTGGCGAACTGGAAGGCGAACTCGGTATTTTGCCGGCCGTCGACGTAGAGGAACGGTTCCGTCGTGCGCTTGCCCAGGGGCGCGACCGCGACCGCACCGCCGGACGCACGCTCGACGGCCCGCACCGTTCCGACCTCGTGGTGCGCCACCGGCCCAAGGCGATGCCGGCCGAGCTCTGTTCGACCGGCGAGCAGAAGGCGCTGCTGGTCGGCATTGTCTTGTCGCATGCGCGGCTAACCGGCGAGATGTCGGGCATGACACCGATCCTGCTGCTCGACGAGATCGCCGCCCATCTCGACGGCGGTCGACGGGCGGCCTTGTTCTCGATCCTGGAGGAACTAAACTGCCAGGCCTTCATGACCGGGACCGATGCCGCGTTGTTTGACAGCCTCAAGGGACGCGCGCAATTCCTGACCGTCGATCACGGCACGGTCAGGCCGACCATTTGAACTTGGTTCATGGCGCACTTCTGAGCGGCATGCATTGATACCTGACAAGCTTTTTCCTCCGCTATATGGTCCGGCGATGATCACAGCCGCCCTCACCGATGAAGAGCTCGAACGCTACGCCCGCCACATCGTGCTGCCCGAGATCGGCGGCGCCGGCCAGCAGCGGCTGAAGCGGGCGCGGGTGCTCGTCATTGGCGCCGGCGGATTGGGTGCGCCGGTGCTCGAATATCTCGCCGCCGCAGGGATTGGCACTCTCGGTATCGTCGACGACGACATCGTTTCGCTTTCCAACCTGCAACGACAAGTGATCCACGCCACGGGCGATGTCGGGGTGGCGAAAACCGACAGCGCCAGAGCGGCGATCATCCGCATCAATCCAAACGTCGTCGTGGAAGAGCACAATTTCAGGCTGACCGTGGACAACGCCCCTACCCTCATTGCCCGTTATGACATCATCGTTGACGGCTCCGACAATTTCGAGACACGCTACGCGGTGGCCGACGCCTGCGCCGCGGAAAGCCGGCCGCTCGTGCATGCCGCCGTTGGCCGCTTCGACGGCTCGGTCACCGTACTGAAGCCATTCGAAACCGGCCCGGACGGCAAGTTGAACCCAAGCTACCGCGATCTCTTTCCCGAGGCGCCGCCGCCGGGACTGGTGCCATCCTGCGCGGTGGCCGGCATTGTCGGCGCGCTGACCGGGGTCATCGGCACGCTGCAAGCCATGGAAGCGATCAAGCTGATCACCGGGATTGGCGAGCCGCTGGTCGGACGACTGCTGCTCTACGATGCGCTGGCGGCACGCTTCGACACGATCCGCTACAAGCGAACCAGCCCGTGAGCCTGCCTGCCGACGTTTCCATCGTGCAGCTTGCGGCCGATTTCGACCGTTGGGACGAGGTGCTGGCGCTGGTCATGCGCGCCTTCGCCTTTATGGACGGGGTTATTGACCCGCCGTCCTCGGTGCATCGGCTCACCGTTGAAAATCTCAGGGCTAGAGCGCTGGAGGAAACAGCATTCCTGGCGCTGAAGGAAACGAGATCGTCGGTTGCGTCTTCATCCTGAAGCGCGCAGACGAGCTCTATGTTGGAAAGCTCGCGGTCGAGCCGGTTCTTCAGGGACAAGGCATTGGAAAACAGCTGATGCAGGCCGTCGAAGATCTTGCCCGCAGCCACAACAGGACCGCCATCGAGCTCCAGACGCGGGTCGAGCTGACCGGAAATCACGCAGCCTTTGCCCGCCTCGGTTTTCGTGAAACCGAACGGACAGCGCACAAGGGCTACGACCGGCCGACCTCAATCACCATGCGCAAGGCGTTTTCGTAAGCCAAAGCTATCCAACGACGAACGCGCGGTTGCCGCGGCAAGACCGTGCCGGCGTGACGGCAGGTCACGCCCTCAACGGCAGCACGCGGTCGGGCGGGCGATGACCATCGAAGAAGGCGCGGATATTGATGATCACCTTCTCGCCCATGTCGACACGGCCTTCGAGCGTCGCCGAACCCATATGCGGCAACAGCACGACCTTGCCTTTGTGGGCAAGCTTCAGCAGCTTGCTGTTCAGCGCCGGCTCGTGCTCGTAGACGTCGAGGCCGGCGCCAGCGATCTTGCCGTCATGGATGAGCTTGACCAGCGATTCCTCATCGATGATATCGCCGCGCGCGGTGTTGACTATGTAAGCTGACGGTTGCAGAAGCGCCAGCCGCCGTGCCGAAAGCAGGTGGAAGGTTGCCGGTGTCGATGGACAATTGACCGAGATAATGTCCATGCGGGCGAGCATCTGGTCAAGGCTTTCCCAATACGTCGCTTCCAACTCGTCCTCGATTGCCGGCAGTACGCGGTGGCGGTTGTGGTAGTGGATCGAGAGGCCAAACGCCTTGGCGCGCCTGGCGACAGCGGTGCCGATGCGACCCATGCCGACAATGCCGAGCCGTTTGCCCCAAATGCGCCGGCCGAGCATCCAGGTCGGCGACCAGCCCGCCCATTTCTTATCGCCGGTCAGCACGTTGGCGCCTTCGGCCAGCCGCCGCGGTACGGCCAGCATCAGCGCCATGGTCATGTCGGCCGTATCTTCGGTCAACACGTTCGGCGTGTTGGTGACGGTGATGCCTTTCTTGGCCGCTGCCGCAACGTCGATCTTGTCGACGCCATTACCGAAGTTGGCGATCAGCTTGAGGTTGTCGCCGGCCTGGGCAATCAGCGCCGCGTCGATATTGTCGGTCACAGTCGGCACCAGCACGTCGGCCTCCTTGACCGCCGCCACCAGTTCCGGCTGCGTCATCGGCCTGTCCTCCACATTCAAGCGGGCGTCGAACAACTCGCGCATGCGGGTCTCGACTACGTCGGGCAACTTGCGCGTGATGACGACGAGGGGCTTCTTTTTGCCTGTCATTGTTTCCTCGAACCCGATCTCGTTGAGACCTCTTTAACCAAGAACGGCGAAACTGAGAGCCGATCGCGGTACCGTCATCCATGTAACAAGCGGTTCCGCCGAAGACAAAGAAAAATGGGCGCGAAGGCCGATGGGCGGGCGCCGAAAGGAACGAAAGTGTCTGGTTTCGCGTCGCTCCGCCTGACCCTCAGTGCAGCATTCCTCGGCGCTCTCATCCATAGCCCACTGGTGATGGCGCAAAGTGCCGCCGCACCCGCCCAGAGCGTCACGCTCGGACCAAGCGGCTTGCCGCTGCCGCGCTTCGTCAGCCTGAAATCCGGCCGCGTCAACTCGCGCGTTGGGCCGGGCGTCAATTATTCCGTCGACTGGATGTATATGAAGCCAGGCCTGCCGATGGAGATCATCCAGGAGTTCGATACGTGGCGCCGTGTGCGTGATGCCGACGGCTCGGAAGGCTGGATCAATCAGTCGCTGCTTTCGGGCCGTCGCACGGCGATCGTCGCCCCCTGGCAGCGCGGCAAGGACGCTCGCGTCAACCTCCTCGACGACCCGGCAAAAGATGCAGGCGTCATTGCGATCCTCGAACCGGGGGTGATGGGCACAATCAAGTCCTGCGATGGCCAATGGTGCGAAATGACCTTCGACGGCCATACCGGCTGGCTCGCTCAGTCGCTCGTCTGGGGTGCCTATCCCGGCGAAAAGGTCAAGAACTGACCTTTCCGAACCGGAGGTCGGGCCAGCGCTGCAAGCACCGGATCCGGCATTTTGTTTCGCTGATCTTCGGTTCGGGGATGGTTTAGCGGCCGATGCGGCCGAGATGGGTATCCTGGAAACTGCTCGACAGCTTCAAACCATAGCCCAGAGCGCGGTCGATGGCGATGTGGGCGATCCAGATCAGCGCAACAGCTATCGCCATTGCATTGTCAAAGACGCTGCCGACAAGCGCCAGCAGAACGGGCAAGATCAGTATGTGCAAGGCGTTGTAGGCGACGGCCCCGACGCGCGGCCCGGCCATGTAACCCAGCATCGACAGGTCGGGCGCCAGAATGAGCACGGCAAACAGCCACCAGGAAACACCGGCGATTGCATAGAAGACAAGAGCCGCCACCGCGACGGCGACCCATTCGAGCCGGAGCGTCAAATCCAGGAATTTCATAAGGCGCCGGTCAGTCGCAGCGTTTCGGACGCAGTCTCACCACGATATCGACATTGGCGATCTCCATGCCCTCCGGCGGTTCCGGCAGGTTGGAAACCGTCACCGGGCCGCTGTCGATATCGAAGATCCTGTTTTCGCCCTCGATATAGAAATGATGGTGATCGGAGGTGTTGGTGTCGAAATAAGTCTTCGATCCCTCGACGGCAAGGATGCGGAGAAGACCGGCCTGGGTAAACTGGTGCAGAGCATTGTAGACGGTGGCCAGAGACACCGGCACGCCGGCGGCAAGCGCCTCCTCGTGCAGTTCCTCGGCCGAAAGATGGCGGTCGCCCTTGGCGAAAAGCAGATCGGCCAGCGCGATGCGCTGGCGTGTCGGCCTCAGACCGGCCTCGCGAACCCGCTTGTCCACAGCGACATTATCCTTCCGGCAACCCAGATCCATCTATCCGTCGCGCTCACAGTTCCGCCTCAGACAGGTCCAAAATGGCAGAAATTGAGCATCTGCCGAAACTGGACGTGTCCTGACATATATTCTGTCGACCGAATGCGATCAATAGCGCGCATTGACCCGGGCAGACGGGCAGGTTAAGCGCAAGCGCCGGTTTCCGGCCTGAAACAGATTGTGTTAGGAAACCACCGACAAGGGCGCCTATCGCCCGGGACGATCACGGGGACGAGATTGATGGCGGGTTCGAAATCCAGCTACGGTTACGAGGAATTGCTTGCCTGCGCCCGCGGCGAGCTGTTCGGACCGGGAAATGCGCAGCTGCCCTATCCGCCGATGCTGATGTTCGACCGCATCACCGAGATCAGCGAGACCGGCGGTGCGTTCGACAAGGGTTTCATCCGCGCGGAATTCGATATCAAGCCGGATTTGTGGTTTTTCGCCTGCCATTTCATCGGTAATCCGATCATGCCAGGATGCCTAGGCCTGGACGCCATGTGGCAGTTGACGGGGTTCTATCTCGGATGGCTCGGTGAACCCGGCAAGGGGATGGCGCTGTCGACCGGTGAGGTGAGGTTCAAAGGCATGGTCACGCCTTCGGTCAAGAAGGTGGAGTATGGCGTCGACTTCAAGCGAGTGATGCGCGGTCGGCTTGTGCTTGGCATCGCCGATGGCTGGCTGAAGGCAGATGGCGAGCCCATATACGCGGCAACGGATCTGAAGGTCGGTCTGTCCAAGCAATCGGCCGCCGTCTGAACGAAGACCCTACAGTACGACGTCTTGGACGTCTGATGAACGCTGTAGCACTTTTAATTTTGCGCATGGTTCCATTCCGGAAATTGATTTCAGGTTCGGGGTCCGCGCTGGAAGGAGTTGCGAATGAGACGGGTCGTAGTCACAGGTCTCGGCATCGTGTCGTCGATAGGCAACAATGCCAACGAGGTGCAGACCTCGCTGCACGATGCCAGGTCCGGCATCAGCTTCTCCGACTCTTTCGCCGAGCATGGCTTCCGTTGCCGGGTGTGGGGTGCGCCGACGCTGGACCCATCGGGCATGATCGACCGTCGCGCCATGCGCTTCCTGTCGCAGGGTGCTGCCTGGAACCATGTCGCAATGGACCAGGCGATCGCAGACGCCGGCCTCGACGAGGCCGACATCACCAACGAGCGCACCGGCATCGTGATGGGCTCCGGCGGACCGTCGACCCGTGCAATCGTCGAGGCGGCCGAGACCACGATCAAAAACGGCAGCCCCAAGCGGATCGGACCGTTCGCGGTGCCAAAAGCGATGTCGTCGACCGCGTCGGCGACGCTTGCCACCTGGTTCAAGATCCACGGCGTCAACTATTCGATCTCATCAGCCTGCTCGACGTCTGCGCATTGCATCGGCAATGGCTACGAGCTGATCCAGTGGGGCAAGCAGGACATCGTCTTCGCCGGCGGCCATGAGGATCTCGACTGGACGATGTCGGATCTCTTCGATGCCATGGGCGCCATGTCGTCCAAGTTCAACGACAGAGCATCGGTCGCCTCACGCGCCTACGACGTCGATCGCGACGGTTTCGTCATTGCCGGCGGCGCCGGCGTGCTGATTCTTGAAGAGCTCGAGCATGCCAAGGCACGCGGCGCCAAGATCTATGCCGAGATCGTCGGCTATGGCGCGACATCGGACGGCTACGACATGGTGGCGCCGTCGGGCGAAGGCGCGGCGCGCTGCATGAAGCAGGCGCTCGCAACGGTGTCCTCGCCGGTCGACTACATCAATACGCACGGCACCTCGACGCCGGTCGGCGACTCCAAGGAAATGGGCGCCATCCGCGAGGTGTTCGGCGAGAAGATGCCTTTCATCACGTCGACCAAATCGCTAACCGGCCATTCTCTGGGCGCCGCCGGCGTGCAGGAATCGATCTACTCGATCCTGATGATGCAAGGCGGCTTCATCGGCGAGAGCGCCCACATTGAGAACCTCGATCCGGAATTCGAGGGCATGCCGATCGTGCGCAAGCGCATCGACGATGCAAGGATCGACACCGTTTTGTCCAATTCGTTCGGTTTCGGTGGCACCAACGCAACGCTGATTTTCCAGCGCTATTCCGCATAAGGATTTGCCGACCATGGACGGATTGATGAAGGGCAAGCGCGGGCTTGTCATGGGTGTTGCCAACGATCATTCGATCGCCTGGGGTATCGCCCGCAAACTGTCCGAACATGGCGCGGACCTCGCCTTCACCTATCAGGGCGAGGCCTTCGGGCGCCGGGTCAAGCCGCTCGCCGAGAAATTGGGCGCATCCCTGGTGGTGCCTTGCGACGTCGAGGACAGCGTGTCGGTCGCCGCGACTTTCGAGACTTTGGGGAAGGCGTGGGGCGGGCTGGATTTCGTCGTCCATGCCATCGGCTTTTCCGACAAGAACGAGCTGAAAGGCCTCTACGCCGACACGAGCCGCGACAACTTCATCCGCACAATGGTGATCTCCTGCTACTCCTTCACCGAGATCGCCCGTCACGCCGCCACATTGATGAAGGATAGCGGTTCGATGATCACGCTGACCTATGCCGGTTCGGTCCGTGTCATGCCGAACTACAACGTTATGGGTGTCGCCAAGGCGGGGCTGGAGGCCAGCGTCCGCTATCTCGCCAACGACTACGGCCCGCGCGGCATCAGGGTGAACGGCATATCGGCGGGACCGGTACGGACGCTTGCGGGCGCCGGGATTTCCGACGCACGCCACATGTTCTCCTACCAGCAGCGCAACTCGCCGCTACGTCGTACAGTGACGATCGACGAAGTCGGCGGCTCCGCGCTCTATTTGCTGTCCGACCTGTCCTCCGGCGTCACCGGCGAAATCCACTATGTCGATTCCGGCTATCACATCGTTTCCATGCCGACGCTCGACGAATTGAAGCAGACCGACGGCGGGCGGGAATAGCGCGAGCGACGTATCGCCGGCTTGCCCCGCAGGATTTCAGCGTCGCGCCGATAAGACCTTGAACATGCCGTCGCGGGCGAGCTCCGCATGGCTGGAGAAGGCGGCCGCCAGCACCGGTTCGTAGGGAAGCTGACGGTTTGCCACCATGAACAGCCGGCCGCCGGGCTTCAGCGCCTTGCCTGCCGCGCGGATCATGCCGGCACCGATTTCCGGCTCAGTCGCCCGGCTGCGGTGAAAGGGCGGGTTCATGACGACCACGTCGTAGCGGCGCTCGACCGGTTCGCTCAAAAGATCTATCCAGAAGAAACGTGGCTCCACGCCTGTGTTGCCGACATTGGCCTTGGCCGCCTCCAGCGCCTCGAAATCCGCTTCGTAAAGGTCAAGCGCCGATATGCCGGGTGAGCGGGCGGCGACTTCGGCGGCGACATAGCCCCAACCGGCACAGAAATCCGCAACGCTGCCACGCAGATCGTTGGGCAGATTTTCGACCAGCAGCTTCGATCCGGCATCGATCTTGTCGAAGGAAAACATGCCTGGGGCCGTGCGGAAGCGGTCCTCGACCACCAAGTCCGGATTGGCGGCGCGAAGCGTTGCCGCGGCAACGGTATCGGCCGGCCGGCGAAACCAGAAGGCAATGCCGTGATGCTTCGGCAGGTGGCCTTCGAGCGGCACAAGGGCGCCGACATGCTTGCGCAGGCTGGCGATTCCATCGTCCTTGCTGCCGGCGACGACGATCAACCCGCCTGGTGCTGCGCGTTCGACCGCTTCGGCAACGCGCAACTCGTTTTGGCCGCGATGGCGGCCAGCGAGCACAAATGCCGCGTCGAAAGCCTCGCCTTCGACCTGCGGCGTGACCGCGAAGCCGGACGCCTGCAAGGCGCGAAAGTGCGGCCTGAAGCCTTGGACAAGATGAAGCTTGGCATCAAACCCTTCCGGCAAGCGAAAGCCGGGCTCGGCACCGAGAAAGAGTATGCGTTCATCCTTTCTTGGCAGGGAAACAGCACCGGCCTCGAACGGATGGAAAAGCGTTTTCAGCGGCTCGGCGGACATTCACCACTCTTGAACTGCAAGGCTGTTGTTGAAACGCAAACGGGCGCGACCTTCCGGCGCGCCCGCTTAGATTGCATAGTTAGATCAGCTTAGGCGGCGTTTTCTTCGCCTTCGCTCTTCTTGTCGCGCACGATTTCCTTGCCGGTGGCCTGGTCGACGACCTTCATCGACAGGCGGACCTTGCCGCGCTCGTCGAAGCCCATCAGCTTGACCCAGACCTTGTCGCCTTCCTTGACCACATCGGAGGTCTTGGCAACGCGGTCATTGGCGAGTTGCGAGATGTGGACGAGGCCGTCACGCGGACCGAAGAAATTGACGAAGGCGCCGAAGTCGGCGGTCTTGACGACCGTGCCTTCGTAGATTTCACCGACTTCCGGCTCGGCGACGATGGTGTGTATCCACTTCTTCGCCGCCTCGATCTCCTTGGCATTGGCCGAGGCGATCTTGACGGTGCCGTCGTCCTCGATGTTGATTTTGGCGCCGGTCTTTTCGACGATCTCGCGGATGACCTTGCCGCCCGAGCCGATCACGTCGCGGATCTTGTCGGTCGGGATGTGCATGACCTCGATGCGCGGCGCGAACTCGCCGAGCTCGGCACGTGCGCCGGACAGCGCGTGGGCCATTTCGCCGAGAATGTGCTGACGGCCATCCTTGGCCTGGTCGAGGGCGATCTTCATGATCTCCTCGGTGATGCCCTCGATCTTGATGTCCATCTGCAGCGAGGTGATGCCGTAGGCGGTGCCGGCAACCTTGAAGTCCATGTCGCCGAGGTGGTCCTCGTCGCCAAGGATGTCGGAGAGCACGGCGAAGCGCTCGCCTTCCTTGATCAGGCCCATCGCAATGCCGGCGACCGGCTTGGCAAGCGGCACGCCGGCATCCATCAGAGCCAGCGAGGTGCCGCAGACGGTAGCCATTGACGACGAGCCGTTGGACTCGGTGATCTCCGAAACGACGCGCAACGTATAGGGGAACTGGTCGGCGGTCGGAAGCATCGGCCGGATGGCGCGCCAGGCGAGCTTGCCATGGCCGATTTCGCGGCGGCCCGGCGAACCCATGCGGCCGGTTTCACCGACCGAATAGGGAGGGAAGTTGTAGTGCAGGAGGAACTTCTCCTTGTACATGCCGGTCAACGAATCGACATACTGCTCGTCCTCGCCGGTGCCGAGCGTGGCGACAACCAGTGCCTGGGTCTCGCCGCGAGTGAACAGCGCCGAGCCGTGCGTGCGCGGCAGGACGCCGACTTCCGAGACGATCTTGCGGACCGTCTTCAGGTCGCGGCCGTCGATGCGCGAGCCGGTGTCGAGGATGTTCCAGCGCACGACCTTGGCCTGGAGCTCCTTGAACACGGTGCCGATCTGTTCGGACGTGTATTTGGCCTCTTCGCCTTCTGCCGGCGCGAACGCGGCCTTGACCTTCGCCTTGACGGCGTCGACGGCGGCATAGCGCTTCTGCTTGTCGGTGATCTTGTAGGCGTCGCGAAGCTCGCCTTCGACGATCTTGAGCATCTCGGCTTCAAGTGCGGAATAGTCCGGCGCGGTGAAGTCGCGCGGGTCCTTGGCCGCGACTTCAGCCAGCTTGATGATCGCGTCGATCACCGGCTGGAAGCCCCTGTGGCCGAACATGACGGCGCCAAGCATACGGTCCTCGCCGAGTTCCTTGGCTTCGGACTCGACCATCAGCACGGCGTCGGCGGTGCCGGCGACGACCAGGTCGAGCTTCGATTCCTGCATCTCGTCGACATGCGGGTTGAGCACATATTCGCCGTTGATGTAGCCGACGCGGGCGCCGCCAACCGGGCCCATGAACGGCACGCCGGACAAGGTCAGGGCGGCGGAGGTGGCGACGATCGACAGGATGTCCGGGTCATTTTCGAGATCGTGCTGGACGACGGTGACGACGATCTGGGTGTCGTTCTTGTAGCCTTCGGCGAAGAGCGGGCGGATCGGGCGGTCGATCAGGCGGGAAACCAGCGTTTCCTTCTCGCTCGGACGGCCTTCACGCTTGAAATAGCCACCCGGGATCTTGCCGGCGGCGTAAGTCTTCTCCTGGTAGTTGACCGTCAGCGGGAAGAAATCGAGGCCGGGTTTCGGCTCTTTCATCGAGACGACGGTGGCGAGAACCTTGGTTTCGCCGTAGGTGGCCAGCACCGCGCCATCAGCCTGACGCGCGATCTTGCCGGTTTCGAGAATGAGCGGGCGGCCGCCCCATTCGATTTCCACTTTGTGGTAATTGAACATGTCTTGTCCTTCGTATGCGGAAAGGGCCGCGCCGTTTCAGCGTGCGCGGATGCCCCTTTCCCTTGGCTTCCTTTCTCGGGCAGCCACGGGCAAGACAACGGGAGGCTCGGCTTATTCGGCGCGGTGCCGCACGAGCGTCCTGCAATCCTGCCCCATGACCGTCCATGGGCGGTTTCGAGCGGCCCTCTGCTGTTTCGAAACCGGGTTGGCCAATCGATCCGAGTGGCCTTGCGCGTGAACCCGAAAACCAGGTTTTCGGAAAATATCCTGCGCAAATCTAAACTTCAGAGCGTCCTTTGCGCATCCAAACCGATGCGCGGCGCTCTACTTCCTTCCTACTTCCTTCATGGAGCCTTGGATGACCCGATGCTCCAATGCGCGACCGGCGGGCTCTCGAAAGAACCCGCCGGTTAATTCGTCAACGGCGCAGACCGAGCTTCTCGATCAGCGTCTGATAGCGCGCGTCGTCCTTGCGCTTGAGATAATCAAGCAGGCTGCGGCGCTGGGAAACGAGAGCGAGCAGACCACGGCGGGAATGGTTATCCTTCTTGTGGTCCTTGAAATGGTCGGTCAGGTTCTTGATGCGCTCCGAAAGGATGGCCACCTGGACTTCCGGAGACCCGGTATCGCCCTTGGCGGTTGCGAATTCGCCCATCAATTCCTTCTTGCGTTCGGCAGTAATCGACATCGTGTTTTTCCTTGTCTGTTTGAGGAAACGGGACGCCCTCAGCCGGGATGTCGTCCAGCAGGGGCCGGTGCAAGCAACGCGTCAAAGCGCGAGGCTGGGGCGCATATAGTGCAATTCCGACAAAAAGGCCAGCCTAATTCACAAGCCGGCTTTTTGCTGCATAAACGGGCACTTCCGCCTAGTCAGAGCCATTTCTTCCATTTGAAGTACGCAAAGAGCCCGACCGCAACAAGCGCCATGAAGACGAGCGACAGGGGATAGCCGTAATAGGCTTTCAGCTCCGGCATGTTCCAGGGCGAGGTGTCGGGGTCGAAATTCATGCCCCATACGCCGACGAGAAAGGTAAGCGGCATGAAGATCACCGAGACGATCGTCAGATAGCTGATGACGTCGTTGGTGCGCGCCTGGCTGAGCGACAAGTGCATCTCGATCAGGCCGGTCAGCATGTCGCGCTGGGTTTCGACCAGTTCGATCAATCGCAGCGAATGATCGAGCGTGTCGTTCAGAAATATCTTGGTTTCGGCCTTCACATAAGAGACGTCGTTGCGGATCATGGTCGCCACCGCGTCGCGCATCGGCCAAAGCACGCCCTTCAGCACATTGGCATCGCGCCGCAATTCGTGAAGCTGCCGCATCTGATGCTTGTGCGCCTGGTTCAGCATCTGGTCCTCAATGCTGTCGACCAATTCGCCGGCAGCCTCGATCGGCGGGAAATAGCTGTCGACGATGGCGTCGATCAAAGCATAGGCGAGATAGTCGGCGCCGCGCGAGCGCAAGCGGTTGGGCACCGAGCTTGCGATCCGCTTGCGCACGGGATCGAACGGGTCGCCTTCGCGCTCCTGGAAGGTGACGACGAAGTTCCTGCCGAAGAAGACGGCGATCTGTTCGTAGCGATGCGCGGTGACATCGTCGATCATCCTGACGACGACAAAGGCATGGTCCTCGAAGAAATCCACCTTCGGCCGCTGGCCGGTGTTGACGACATCTTCCAGCGCCAACGGATGCAGGTTGAAGATCCGGCCGATCTCCTCGATCAGCTGGATGTTGGCGAGGCCTGTGCAATCGAGCCAGATAACCGGCCAATTGTGGCAATGGGTGTTGACGTCGTCGATGCTGGCATTGTCGATGGTCTTGAACTTTTCGGGCGAGATCAATGTCAGCCTAAGCTCGGAACGGCGTGCCGCCGGGTCGGCGATCAGCGTGCCGGGCGAAGCCCCGACGGGCGGCCGCCGTGTGTTGAGCACCGCCCGCTTCCTGCCCGTCTCAGCCTTTGCCATGTGCCCCCTCGAATGCAGCGTCGGTGCCGCGCATCCCTTCGGACGGCAAACGACGCCGTCGCCCTGTTGATTTAGCGCATGATCCTTTCCCAAAATAGAATCCGGTTGGAGATCATGCGCCGAGAGACAGCTGTTACCCGATAAAGACCCGCTTTGGCTTGAACATGCCTTGCTCGATGGCGCCGATGGCGACCAGCTTGCCGCGCGCGGTGGCGCAGGCCTCCTCCGCTTCTACCGGCGCGTCACGGCCGCGAATGATGACCGGATTGCCGAGGCGGATTTTGGTTGCCGCATCATCGCTGATCGCGACCTGCGGCAGGCATTCGAGCGCGGCGGCGGTGTCGACCAGAAGTGCATCGATGGCACCGAAGTCGATCGGGGCGTCTGCTTCTTGCGGCTCGCCCTGCTCGCCGAAGCGGGCGGCTTCCAGCTCGGCCAGGGTAACGAAATCTTCCTGCGTGAACGGCTCGACCTCGACCCGCCGCAGCTCGGCGATGTGACCAAAGCAGCCAAGGTCGCGGCCCATGTCGCGCGCCAGCGAGCGGACATAGGTGCCCTTGCCGCATTCGACCTCGAAGATCGTGCGATCGGCCATGTGCTCGACCAGATCGAGCCGGCCGATCTCGACCTCGCGTGCCGGAATGTCGATCGTCTCGCCATCGCGGGCAAGGTCGTAGGCGCGCTCGCCGGCGATCTTGATCGCCGAAAATTGCGGCGGCGTCTGCATGATGACGCCGGTATATTTCGAAAGCAGCGCCCGTACGTCGGCTTCCGCCGGACGGCGGTCCGAGCTTTTGGTCGCCGGGCCTTCGAGGTCGTCGGTCGAACGCTCCTCGCCCCAGGCAACCGTGAAGCGGTAGACCTTGGCGCCGTCCTGGACGTATGGCACGGTCTTGGTCGCTTCGCCGAGCGCGATCGGCAGCATGCCGGACGCCAGCGGGTCGAGCGTGCCGGCATGGCCGGCCTTTTCCGCCTGGAACAGCCATTTGATCTTGGAGACGGCTTCAGTCGAGCCCATGCCGACCGGCTTGTCCAGTACCAGCCAGCCCGAGATCGGCCGGCCCTTCTTCTTGCCGCGACGCGCCACTATTCGCTGTCCTTCCGGTCGTCTTTGTCTTTGTCGTCGGCGCTGAGATCGCGCGCCACTTCGGGCGAGTGCAGCAACTCGTTTATCTTCTGGAAATTGTCGTAGCTGGTGTCGAGCCGGAAGCGGAATTCCGGCATGTACTTCATCTGGCGCAGCGCGCCGGAGACGCGGCCGCGCACGAACTTCGCATGCTTGTTGAGCGCCTCGATCACCGCCCCGGCATCCTTGGCGCCGAGCGGCGAAACGAAGGCGGTGGCGATCTTGAGATCGGGCGACATGCGCACTTCCGAGACCGAAACCACCGTGTTCTCGATCAGCGGATCGAGGATCTCGCCGCGCTGCAAGGTTTCCGACAGAGCATGGCGCACCTGCTCGCCTACGCGAAGCATGCGCTGGGATGGGCCTGATGTGATTGAACGGGGCATTTTTCTCTATCCTGAAATCGTGGGGCGCGGGATAGGACCGCACCACATGTCTCATATGGTTTGGGCGGCGGTCTTTCGACCACCGCCCGGTCTCGATGGATGCCCGAACTCGAACGTTCGAGCTCAGAGCGTCCTGGTCACCATCTCGACGCGGAAGCACTCGATGACGTCACCGACGCGCATGTCCTCGTAGTTCTGGAAGGCCATGCCGCATTCCTGGCCGCCCGGAACTTCCGAAACCTCGTCCTTGAAGCGCTTCAGGGTCTTCAGCGTGCCTTCGTGGATGACGACGTTGTCGCGGATCAGGCGCACGCCCGCACCACGCTCGACCTTGCCTTCGGTGACACGGCAGCCGGCGATCTTGCCGACCTTGGTGATGTCGAAGATCTCGAGGATCTCGGCATTGCCGATGAAGGTCTCGCGACGCTCCGGCGAGAGCAGGCCGGAGAGCGCCGCCTTCACGTCATCCACGAGATTGTAGATGATGGAGTAGTAGCGGATCTCGATGCCTGCCGCGGCCGCTGCCGCACGCGCCTGCACATTGGCGCGAACGTT
The DNA here is from genome assembly GCF_040323505.1 of Mesorhizobium sp. M0040. Lineage (NCBI taxonomy): Bacteria > Pseudomonadati > Pseudomonadota > Alphaproteobacteria > Hyphomicrobiales > Phyllobacteriaceae > Mesorhizobium > Mesorhizobium sp. M0040. Next base: position 145,643 of record NZ_JAMYVA010000006.1, on the reverse strand, counting down.
GAAGCCGATGATCGCGGCCCCCGAGGTCTCCGCCAGCGACACGTCGCTTTCGGTGATACCGCCGGCTCCCGCATGGACGATGCGCGCACGCACCTCGTCGGTGCCGAGATTGTCCAGCGCCGCGTTGATCGCCTCGATCGAACCCTGCACGTCGCCCTTGATAACCAGCGGGAATTCTTTCAGTCCGCTGGTCTGCAACTGCGACATCATCTGCTCCAGCGAACCGCGCTGGCCGGCATGCCTGGCAACCGCCTTCTCGCGTGCCAGACGCTGGCGGTATTCGGTGATCTCGCGGGCGCGGGCCTCGTTGTTGACCACGGCGAAGCGGTCGCCGGCCTGCGGCGTGCCTTGCAGGCCGAGCACCTCCACCGGTATTGCCGGCGGCGCTTCCTTGACCTGCTCGCCGCGATCATTGACGAGCGCGCGTACCCGGCCCCATTCGTTGCCGGCGACGAGAATGTCGCCCGGCATCAACGTGCCGGTCTGCACCAGCACGGTAGCGACTGGGCCGCGGCCCTTGTCGAGCTGGGCTTCGATGACCACGCCTTCGGCGGTGCGGTCCGGATTGGCCTTCAGGTCGAGGATTTCGGCCTGCAGCAGGATCGCTTCGAGCAACTTGTCGAGATTGATGCCCTTGGTCGCCGACACCTCGACATCCAGCACCTCACCGCCCATGGATTCGACGAACACCTCGTGGCGCAGCAGTTCCGAACGCACCTTCTGCGGGTCGGCGTCATGCTTGTCGATCTTGTTGATCGCCACAATGATCGGAACGCCGGCCGCCTTGGCGTGATTGATCGATTCGATCGTCTGCGGCATGACGCTGTCGTCAGCTGCCACCACGAGGATGGCGATATCGGTCGCCTGGGCACCGCGGGCACGCATCGCCGTGAAGGCGGCGTGGCCGGGCGTGTCGATGAAGGTAACCTTGTGACCGTTCTTCTCGACCTGATAGGCGCCGATATGCTGGGTAATGCCGCCGGCCTCGCCGGAGACGACGTTGGCATTGCGGATGGCATCGAGCAACGAGGTCTTGCCGTGATCGACATGGCCCATGATCGTTACCACCGGCGGACGCGGCTGCAGGTCCTCGGGACGATCGGCGATGTTGAACAAGCCCTCTTCGATGTCGGACTCGGCGACGCGGCGGACCGTGTGGCCAAATTCGGTGGCGACGAGTTCGGCCGTGTCGGCGTCGATGACGTCACCAGGCTTCAGGATCTGGCCCTGCTTCATGAAGAACTTGACCACGTCGACAGCGCGCTCGGACATGCGCTGCGCCAGCTCCTGGATGGTGATGGTTTCGGGCAGGATCACTTCACGCATGACTTTCTCGCGTGGCTCGTTATGCAACGCGCGCTTGAATTTCTCCTGACGGCGGCGCATCGACGAGAGCGAGCGGGCGCGCGCATCCTCGTCGGAAAGCGCCGAATTCAGCGTCAGCTTGCCGCGGCGGCGGTCTTCCTCGCCCTTGGTCGGTTTGGCCGGACGCGCCACTTCCGGCGTGACCAGACGGCGCACTGGTGCGCCGGCACCGGTCCGCTTCGGTTTGACCTCTTCCTCGTCATCGACTGTTGCCAGTTCGGCGGCGAGCGGCGCACGGCGGCGCGCCTCTTCCTCGGCACGGCGGCGGGATTCGGCCTCGGCTTGCAGCCGTGCCTCTTCCTCGGCCTGACGGCGAGCCGATTCCTCGCGCTCGCGGCGGCGGCGCTCTTCGTCCTCGCTGCGGCGCTTGGCTTCCTCGATGGCGCGCTGGCGATCCTCGACATCGCGGACCTTCGAGCCCTCGAGAGCCCGGCGGCGTGCTTCCATTTCCTGGCGCGACAACTCGTTCAGCACCATGCCGCCGCGTTCGACCGGCGGCGGAGGGGGAGGCGCCTTGGGAGCTTCCTGCACGGCAGGCGCTGCCGCGACCGGCTTCGGCGTGAAGATGGACACAGGCGCTGCCGCCGGCTCCGGCTTGTCGCCGGGCAGCGAGAACTTGCGCTTCTTGGTCTCGACGACCACCGACTTGGTGCGGCCGTGCGAGAAGTTCTGGCGCACCGTGCCCTGTTCCATACCGGGGCGCTTCAGCGTCAAGGTCTTCTTCGGCGTAACACTCAGCGTCTTGTCGTCGCCCGATTTCGTATCGCTCATTCCATATCCTCTGCGGCATCATCTTCGTCAGCAACGGCCGCAAGCATTGCCAGATCGTCCGGGGAACCGCCCCGATATCGGTCGAGCGCAACCATGCGCTTCTGGACCGCCCTGCCCGCGTCTCCCGCGAGAACGGCAGCATGTATCACATTTGTACCCCCCAATGCCAAGCTCAACTCGGCCTCGGAGAAAAGTTTGTAAGCGCGGATCGCAGGCCCGCCGAGGTGGACGGTTGCCCGTCGCGCCTGGCTTATCTTGCGGACGCCATCGTCGGAAGCCTCGGTCGCGTGGAGCACGAAAAGTGCAAGTCCGCCGCGCACGGCGCTCTCGACCTTGGTCGCTCCGAGTGCTATGGCGCCCGCCTTGCGGGCCAGGCCAAGCATGCCCAGAGCGGACCTGGAAAGCAGCGCGTCGACCATGCCGCCAAGATCGGCCGGCACGCTCACCTGCGCCTTAAAAGCACGGGCAAACAGGTTTTTGGCCGCTGCCTTTTCTATATGTAGGCGGTCGGCCGTCACCCAGCAACCGCGGCCGGGCAGGTTTCTCTTGATGTCCGGAACGACGGCCGAATCCGGGCCGACGACGAAACGGATCAGTTCATCCGGTTCGGCTTGCCTGCGGGTGACGATGCAGGTGCGATCGTTCATCTCGTCCAAGGGCGGGTTCGGTGCGATGCGGTTTCACCTCACGCACCGACGGTTTCGTCAGCCGGCACGCCCTCGGCGGCAAGCTCGTCTTCGGTGATCCAGCCAGCCTTCAGGCGAGCGGCCAGGACCATCTGCTCGGCATCGGCGCGTGATACGCCGTGGTTGGCGAGCACACCCGGGAATACCTTCGTCTCGCCGTCCTTGCGTTCCTTCCAACCGGTCAGGTCGTCGGCGGCGTAGCCGGCGAAATCCTCGATCGTCTTCACGCCGTCCTCGCCGAGCGTCACCATCATGGCGGTTGTGATGCCGGGAATCTCGCGCAGCTCGTCCTTGACGCCGAGCGCCTTGCGCTTCTCGTCATGCTCGGCCTCGATCTTCTCCAGATATTCGCGGGCGCGGGTCTGGATTTCCGAAGCCGTGTCCTCGTCGAAGCCGTCGATCGACGCGATTTCGCCGGAGTCGACATACGCGACCTCCTCGACGCTGGTGAAGCCTTCGGAAGCGAGCACCTGGCCGACCATCTCGTCGACGTCGAGGGCTTCCATGAACAGCGACGACCGTTCGACGAATTCCTTCTGGCGGCGTTCGCTCTCTTCCTGCTCGGTCAGGATGTCGATATCCCAGCCGGTGAGCTGCGAGGCAAGACGGACGTTCTGGCCGCGGCGGCCGATGGCCAGCGACAGCTGATCGTCGGGAACGACGACCTCGATGCGCTCGGCATCCTCGTCGAGCACGACCTTGGCGACTTCCGCCGGCTGCAATGCATTGACAATGAAGGACGCCGCCGAAGGCGACCACGGAATGATGTCGATCTTCTCGCCCTGCAATTCACCGACGACCGCCTGGACGCGGCTGCCGCGCATACCGACGCAGGCACCGACCGGATCGATGGAGCTGTCGCGCGAGATGACAGCGATCTTGGCGCGCGAACCCGGATCGCGGGCGACCGACTTGATCTCGATGATGCCGTCGTAGATTTCCGGCACTTCCATGGTGAACAGCTTCGCCATGAACTGCGGATGGGTGCGCGACAGGAAGATCTGCGGGCCGCGCTGTTCGCGGCGCACGTCATAGACATAGGCGCGGACGCGATCGCCATACTTGTAGTTTTCGCGCGGAATCAGCTCGTCGCGGCGGATGATCGCCTCGCCGCGGCCGAGATCGACGATGACGTTGCCGTATTCGACGCGCTTGACGGTACCGTTGACGATCTCGCCGATACGGTCCTTGTATTCGTCATATTGCCGGTCGCGCTCGGCCTCGCGCACCTTCTGCACGATGACCTGCTTGGCCGACTGGGCGGCGATGCGGCCAAAATCCATCGGCGGTAGCTGTTCGGCAATGAAATCGCCGAGCTGGGCGTCCGGATTGCGCTCGCGCGCCGAGGAAATGGCAATCTGCGTCGCGTAGTCATCGACCTTCTCGACCACTTCCATCAGCCGCTGCAGCTTCATCTCGCCGGTGTTGGCATTGATGTCGGCGCGGATATTGGTTTCCTGGCCGTAGCGCGAGCGCGCGGCCTTCTGGATCGCATCGGCCATGGCGGCGATGACGATCGACTTGTCGATCGACTTTTCACGCGCGACCGCATCGGCGATCTGCAGCAGTTCAAGCCTGTTGGCGCTTACAACCATCTTCTTTCTCCCGAGCTTGTTGCCGACCTTTACGGCCGGCAGCCCAATCACATTTCCTGTTCGGTTTCGTCTTCCGCACCCTCTGGTGCGTCTTCGGGTTCGCCGCGGCGTTTCCTGGCTTCCTTGCGCGCCCGATTGTCCTTCGACAGCGCATCGCGGATAAGGTCGTCGGTCAGAATCAGCCGCGCTTCGGCAATCGCATCGTAGGGAACACGTACCGTCGGCTCCTCGCCGTAAGCGGCCTTGTCACGCTCGATCAGCACACCGTCCGCGTTGCTTTCGGCGATCTTGCCCTTGAAGCGCTTACGGTCGGCGACGAGAACCGACGTTTCCATCTTCACCAGATGGCCGGTCCAGGCTGCAAAGTCCGATTTGCGGACCAGCGGCCGGTCGATGCCCGGCGACGACACTTCGAGATGATAAGCCTTCTCGATCGGATCATCGACATCGAGCGCCGGCGACACCGCCCGGCTGACCTCTTCACAATCCTCGACCGTCATCGTGCCGTCCTCGCGCTCGGCCATGATCTGCAGCGTCAGCCCGTTCTGGCCCGACAGGTGCACACGTACCAAGCGGAAGCCAATGGCGCGCAGTACCGGCTGAACGATCAGCGCGATGCGCGCATCGATGCCGCTTTCGCGGATGATGCGGTCGTCGCCTTCGCTTGCCGTCACTGTCATTCGGTCCTGTCACTCGATTTCTGTTGGTCGGCAGGTAATAAAAAAGAGCGGGACCGGGTGGACCCACTCTTCGTCATAGCGACCAAGAATTTGAAGCTGATATAGACGATCGTGGTCCTCATTTCAAGCCCGTCCTGCATGACGGCAAGGCTCCGAGTCCGCAGCGCTGCGCCAAATGCATGGCGCCCATGCAGTGATCCCTCTTTGAGCACCGGCCACGCACGACTATCTATGTTGCATTGCACAATTGGAGCGCTCACTGCGCTCGAAAGGGTACCATCATGAACAATCGTGGATTTTTTCAGCCATAGGCGATGTCTTTAGCGTGTTCGGCAGCGCCGTAGCCGCGTCGCGGGCTGTGGAAAGCGGTCGCAAGCCGCGTGCGCATGATCTGCGCAATCTCGGCATGGAGCCGGCAGCCTTCGACAAAATCCGTCGCTTCTGAGCCAAGTGAGCGCCGAGAGCCTTCGGCCCGCTCGCCTTGTGCTCAGCTCTAATTTCCCGCTTATTTGCGCACGAATGTGAGATAGGCGGGCCGTCGGCCTTCGCGAATGGCCTTGGCCTCATAGCGCGTCCCCGGCCAGCCATCATAGGGCCGGTGCCAGTCGGCTGCTTCGCTTGCCTGCCACGTGAAGGCGTCGTGCGCCCGGCAATGCAGGAGCGTCCAGTTCACATAGCTGTCGATATCGGACGCAAAGTGGAACTTTCCGCCGTGCCTCAGGACGCGCGCGAAGCGGTCGAGATTGACCGGGCTGACGAAGCGCCGCTTCCAGTGCTTCTTCTTCGGCCACGGATCCGGATAGAGAAGGTCAATGCCGTCAAGCGAAGCCTGCGGCAGCCAGTCCAGCAGACGTGTGGCGTCGTCGTCATAGACGCGCAGATTGGCAAGCGGCCGCTCCCGGACCGCCATCATCATCTTGGCCATGCCGTTGACGAAAGGCTCGACGCCGATAAAGCCGGTCGCCTGGCTGGCCGTAGCACGGTGCAGAAGATGTTCGCCGCCGCCAAAACCGATTTCGAGCTGGACAGCCGAAACTTCGGCTTCGAAAAGGCTGCGCAAGTCGGCCGGCGGTTCAACCGTCAGATCGAGCCTGTAGGCGGCGAAGCCGCTCTCCAGCGCCGCTGCCTGTTGTGGTCGAATGGTCTTGCCGCGCCGGCGACCGAAAAAGGCCTCGGTCGCACGGCTTGGCCGGTCCTTCGGATCCATAGGCGCCGCGGTTAGGCGGCGACTGCTTCGGCGACCGGTTCGGCGAGAGCGTCCTTGAGCGCCTTGGCGAGATCGGTCTTCTCCCAGGAGAAGGATCCGTCGCGGCCGGCCTTGCGGCCAAAATGGCCGTAGGACGACGTCTTGGCATAGATCGGCTTGTTGAGATCGAGGTGGCGGCGGATGCCGGACGGCGACAGGTCCATCACTGCGCGCAGTGCACGCTCGAGTTTTGCCTCGTCGACCTTGCCGGTGCCGTGCAGGTCGACGTAGATCGACAGCGGCTGGGCGACACCGATCGCATAGGAAAGCTGGATGGTGCAGCGATCGGCGAGCTTTGCGGCAACCACGTTCTTGGCGAGATAACGCGCCGCATAGGCCGCCGAGCGGTCGACCTTGGTGGTGTCCTTGCCAGAAAAAGCGCCGCCGCCATGAGGCGCAGCCCCACCATAAGTGTCGACGATGATCTTGCGGCCGGTCAGGCCGGCGTCGCCATCAGGCCCGCCGATGACGAACTTGCCGGTCGGATTGATGTACCAGTTGCAATTGTCGGCAATCTTCAGGTCGCCCAGTGCTTCGCGAATATAGGGCTCGACGACGTTGCGCACCTTCTTCGAATCCCACGTCTCATCGAGATGCTGGGTCGACAGCACGATCTGCGTCACTTCCGCCGCTTTGCCGTCGACATAGCGGACGGTGACCTGGCTCTTGGCATCCGGCCCGAGCCTGCCGGCATCACCGCTGCCTTCGTGGCGCGCAGCCGCCAGCAATTCGAGGATCTTGTGGCTGTAATAGATCGGCGCCGGCATCAGGTCCGGGGTTTCGCGGCAGGCATAGCCAAACATGATGCCCTGGTCGCCGGCTCCCTCCTCGCCTTGCCGGTCGGAGGCGTTGTCGACGCCTTGGCCGATATCCGGCGACTGGCCGTGCAGCAGGACCTCGATCTTGGCTGTCTTCCAGTGGAAGCCGGCCTGCTCGTAGCCGATTTCGCGGATCGCCTTGCGAGCGACCGACTTGAACTTGGCCGGGTTGACAATCGGATGGCCGGCCGCATCCTTCAGGACGTTGCCCTCCTTGTCCTTCTTGAGCAGCGTCTCGGGGACGCGCACCTCGCCGGCGATGACAACGCGATTGGTCGTCGCAAGCGTCTCGCAGGCAACGCGGACCTTCCACGGGTCCATGCCGGTCTTTCTGGCTTCGCGATAGACGAGATCGACAATCTCGTCGGAGATGCGGTCGCAGACCTTGTCGGGATGGCCCTCGGCAACGGATTCCGAGGTGAAGAAGTAATTGTGCCGCGTCACGGGTGTCCCCTCTTGAAAAAAATATCGGCAGGCCGCCGATTTTGGCGCGCCAGTTGTTAACGGTGCCGGGCGTCGCTCGTCAAGCCATGCAGCCGTTCTGGCATGAATTTTGACGTTATTATCTTTGCACCCCGAGACGGCGGCAGGGCGCACTGCGATCAGCCCTTGCACCAACAGACTGAGGAAAACGGCTTCGAGAAAGCGTGTCGAGCGAAATCGATCTGCGCTTTAGCGCATCTGCGGAATGAACATCCCTCAATGCGCGCAGCCGCGAGAAATTGCATGCCCAGCTACGACGACCCCTTCCTTGTTGAACTCTTCACGGGCCAGTCAATCGACTTCGTCGGTGGAAAGCGACTTCACCAGCTCAATGATCTTGCGGCGCACTTTCACGTCGGCGATCTTGACGAAGGCGCGATTCAGCTGGAGGCCTTCCGGGCTGCCGCAGAATTCGACGGCGGAGGTCATCGAAGCATCCTCGGCAAATCCACGGTTGCCCACGGGCTCCTGACCGGGCGCATCCTCGAAAAAGAAGGCGACGGGGACGCCGAGTATGGAGGCGATTGCCTGCAAACGGCTGGCGCCGACGCGATTGGTGCCCTTTTCGTACTTTTGGATCTGCTGGAACGTTATGCCGAGGTTTTCACCCAGTTTTTCCTGGCTCATTCCCAGCATATTGCGGCGAAGCCGGATGCGGCTTCCGACGTGGATGTCGATCGGATTCGGCTTTTTCTTGTTTTCTTCTGTCATTTTTTCCTCGCCGAATTTTTCCGGCTTTTTCTATTTTGCTGCCCAAACGACGCCGCGGCCCGTGCCCCAACAGAACGACCTTATCGACTTCGAAAATTTTCAGGCGCTTACAGTATGAGTTTCTAATGTGTCGGCTGTCAATTCGCCCGTAGCCTTTGCCTTACGTTCAAAATGCATGCCGCAACGGCAAGCAAAAACATGATCAGCATTCCGTTAATGCGTCGTTGGCCGGAGGAAACGATGGCTTGGTCGGAGATCGGCACACGCACATCGATCGCGCCGCGTGCATCGATTGCCAGCGCGTCGACGATGCGACCGCGCGGGTCGACAACGGCCGAAATGCCGTTATTAGCCGCGCGCAACAGGGGCACCCCATTCTCCACCGCCCGGATCTGCGCCTGCCTGAAGTGCTGGTACGGCCCCGGCGTGTCGCCGAACCAGGCGTCATTGGTGACGTTCACAATAAGCTCGGCTGACGTTGCGTCAACTGCGACCAGATCGGGAAAGATGACCTCATAGCAAATAAACGGCAGCGCCCGGATACCGCCGGGCAGCGCGATCGGATGCCGCTCATTGCCCGCCGCGAAGGTCATTGGACCGGCAACAAGCTGCTCAAGCCCGAAGCGGCCGAGCAGATCGGCGAAAGGCAGGTATTCGCCGAAGGGTACCAGGTGGACCTTGTCGACGGCATCGACGATTTCGCCCCTTTCGTCGATGGCCACCACAGAGTTGTAGTAACGGCTGCCGGCCGCCGAGCCGCCTTCCTCGCGAACGACGCCGGCGACCAGCATCTGGCCATCGCCAAGCATCTCTCCGATCGCAGGCAGGGCATCCGCACGTTCGGTGAACAGAAACGGCACGGACGTCTCCGGCCACAGGATCAATTGCGGCCTGTCATGGCCGGGTTCCGGCGCCTTGGCCGAAAGCCCCATCATGGTGGCGAAGATACGGTCACGCACCGAGGTATCCCATTTTTCCGTAAGGTCGACGGCAGGCTGCACGATACGGACTTCAAGGCTGCGGGCGGCCGGCTTTTCGGGGGCGGCGAGCCGGATATAGCCGAAGCCGGCATGGGCGGCGACGAGAACGACAAGCAATGCCGCGCCGAGGCGGAGATGCCGGCGCGCCGCAAGCAGCGCCGGCAGCGCAAAGACGAAGACCGCAAGCGCGTCCATGCCGACCATGCCGGTCACCGATACGCTCTGCATCAGCAAAGGCACCGGCATCGCCGCATAGCCGACGGCATTCCAGGGAAAGCCGGTGAACAGGAAGCCGCGCAGCCATTCCGCCAAGGCAAAGCCGAAGGCGAGCGCGGCGATGCGGCCGATGTCGTTGCTCCACAACAGCCGGGCGACCACGGCGGCGAAGCCATAGAAGAAGGCGAGCGCGAGGGGGATGCCGACCACCGCGAACGGCAAGGCCCAGGCGAAGCTGTCGGCCTCGACCAGAAGCGCCGAGCCGACCCACCAGAGACCGGCAAGAAAGTAGCCGAAACCGAACCACCAGCCGATGGCGAAAGCCGGCAGCAAGCGTCGCGGAAAACCGTCCGAGGCTTCGCCGGTCGCGCCGTCGAGTAGCCACACCAGCAGGGGAAACGAAACGAAACAGACGGCGAAGAAATCGTACGGCGCCTGGGCAAGAACCGACAGCGCCCCGGCAAGAAACGCCACCAGCGCGCGCCGCCAGCCCCAAAGCAGAATTATCCGGCCGGCCTGGCGCTCCATCTATGCTTCCGAGTCGTGCGAATCAGGAAGCAAGATTTATCAGGCCGCGGGCTTGGCTCCAAACCGGGCGACCTAGTCCGCTCATAGCTATCGATGCCAGCCTTGTATCTTCAGCCCGCCCAGCCGCTCAGCCTCTTCGCGTGGGACAGAGCCGACAGTCTGGGAAAAGGTCCAGACATGGCCTTCAGGATCGCGCGCGTGTTCTTGCCTGCAACTGAAGCCGGGCTGGCTATACGGTCGGCCCATTCGGAATCGACGAACCGCATCTCGGAATGGACGAGCCTGCCATCGGCATCGCTGCCAACCATGCTCGGCTCGAAGCCGAACGCCTTTTCAAGCCAGGTCAATGCGGCCTGCGGATCCTGGTAGAAGACGCCGGAGCCTAAGTCGAGTGCTTGAACGGGTCCTCAACCGGCATCGGGCAAGCCGCGTCTTTCAAGCCTGCTCGGTGCGGACGGCGCGGCGGCGGCGCTCGCCCTTCAGGGTCTCGACGATGCGCACGCGCTTGACGCGGCGCGGATCGGCGTCGAGCACATGGAACTCGAAGCCGGGTATGGCCTGCACCACTTCGCCGCGCGCCGGCACCCGGCCAAGCGTGTTGAAGATCATGCCGCCGATCGTGTCGACATATTCGCCGTGCTCGCCGGCGGCGAAATCCTCGCCGATCATCTTGGCGACGTCGTCGATCTCGGCCTTGCCGTCGACGATGAAGACGCCTTCGCCGGCCTGGGTAATCATCGGCTCGTCCTCGTCATGCTCGTCCTCGATGTCGCCGACCACCATCTCGACGATATCCTCGAGCGAGACGAGACCGTCAGTGCCGCCATATTCGTCGATGACCAGCGCCATCTGGGTCCGCGTCGTCTGCATCCGCCCCATCAGGTCGGAGGCGAGCATCGACGGCGGCACGAACAGCACCGGTCGGATCAGGTTGAGATCGCCGATGGTGCGCGCCAGATCGACCTGGGCGAGATCGAGAACAGTCGCGACCGGGGTTTTCCTGGTCGTCCTGCCCTTTCTGACGCGGGCGACCTTGGTGATGTGCGCCAGCACGTCGCGGATATGGACCATGCCGCGCGGGTCGTCGAGCGTCTCCGAATAGACCGGCATACGGGAATGGCCGGACTGCTCGAACAGCCCCAGAAGATCGCCGAGCTTCGTCGTGATCTCGACCGCCTCGATGTCGGCGCGCGGCACCATGACGTCCTCGACGCGCACTTCGCGCAGGCGCAGGATGTTGTTGAGCATGGCGCGTTCGCCGGGCGAGAAGGATTCTGCATCGCTCGCCGTTTCGGCAAGCGCACCGGCAATCTCCTCGCGCAGGCTGGTGCCGTTGCGGTGCCTGAAAAGCCCGAGCACGCGATCGAACAGGGAAGGACCGGCAGGCGATGCCTCGCTGGCGAAGCTGCCGGTCGTGGTACTCGGACTCGAGCCCTCTTCCGTCGTTTCGGAAGGCTTGATCACACTGCCGGCGTCGGAGCGGGCGGCAGTCTCTGGTTTGTCGTTCATCATCGTCCGGTCAATTGGTCTTTTGTAATTACGTGTAGGGATCGGGAATGGCAAGCCTCGCAAGTGCTGCGCGCTCTGTCGCTTCCATCAGTTCCGCTTCGGCATCGGTTTCGTGATCATAGCCCAGCAAATGCAGCAGGCCATGGATGACGAGATGGGAGATATGGTCCTCGATGGGCTTGTCTTCCAGTGCCGCCTCGCGCGCGACAGTCTCGGCGGCCAGCACGATGTCGCCGAGCATCGGCGGCAGAGGCCCGCCCCTGGCAAACGGAAAAGCCGGAAAAGACAGGACGTTGGTCGGCTTGTCCTTGCCGCGCCAGCCGGCATTGAGCGTGCGGATACGGGCATCGTCGGAAAAGACGATGCTGAGCTCGGAACGCCCGTCGGCACCGGTTTCGGCAAAGGCGGCCGAGACGGCGTGGTCGACCAGCCGCGTCAGCGTCGTCTCGTCGGGCCAGTCGCCCGCCTCGATCGCGATATCGATCTCGACGGGAAGCGGCCCCCCCGCCTTTTGCTCCTCAGCCATGCGGCCGCATAATCATATCAGCTTTCGACACCCAGGCCCCTGGCTAGCTTGCCGTCGCGGTCATAGGCCTTGACGATCTCGGCGACCAGCGGATGCCTGACGACGTCGCCTTCGTTGAAGCGGACCGTCACCATGCCGGTGACGCCGTCGAGGATTCTCAGCGCCTCGACCAGGCCGGACTTGGTGTTTGGCGGCAGATCGATCTGGGTCGGATCACCGGTGACGATCATGCGCGAGTTCTCGCCGAGCCGGGTCAGGAACATCTTCATCTGCATCGGCGTGGTGTTCTGCGCCTCGTCGAGTATGACGGCAGCGTGCGCCAGCGTACGGCCGCGCATGAACGCCAGCGGCGCGATCTCGATGACCTCGGCGGCAATCGCCCGCTCGACCTTGTCGGCCGGCATCATGTCGTAGAGCGCGTCATAGAGCGGCCGCAGATAGGGATCGACCTTCTCCTTCATATCACCCGGCAGAAAGCCAAGCCGTTCACCGGCCTCGACCGCGGGGCGCGACAGCACGATGCGTTCGACCATGCCGCGTTCGAGCAGCATTGCCGCATGCGCCACCGCCAGATAGGTCTTTCCGGTGCCGGCCGGGCCGATGCCGAAGACGAGTTCCGACCGCTCCAGCGCGCGCATGTAGGCGTCTTGGTTCAGCGAGCGGGCATAGATCGTCTTCTTGCGCGTCGATATCTGGGCGGCGGACATCTTGCCCTTGCGCTCCAGCGTCGGCAGCGTCAGCTGGTCGTCGCTGGCGATCGCCATGCGCACGGCGCCGTCGACATCGGACTGGCCGATGTCGGTGCCTTTCTGCAGAATGCCGTAAAGATTGTCCAAGGCGCGGCGTGCCTGCTCGGCGGCCGAGGAAGAGCCCTTGATGGTCAATTGATTGCCGCGCGAGCGGATATCGACGCCGAGCTTCTGCTCGAGTCGGGCCAGATTCTCGTCGAACTGGCCGTAAAGGGCGCTGGCAAGCTTGTTATTGTCGAAAGTCAGTACGATGTGCGCGATATCCGACGCCCCGGAGGGTAGATTCTGGGGCAGGTTCTTGACTTCAGCAGCGCTCAACCGTCTCTCCTCATCTGCCGAGACCTTCAGGCCAATTCGGCGAACAGGCTGTTGTAGCCCGTCTTCGTGATTCGTACCTGGATAATGTCACCGATTTCGCCGGCCTTTTCATCAACAATAACCGGCTGCAGCCAGGGCGAGCGGCCAACCTTCTGGCCGGCCTGGCGGCCCGGCTTTTCGATCAGCGTGTCGATGGTCCTGCCGACCAGGCTTGCGCCGAAATGCTGCTGCTGTTTCAGCAGCAGCGCCTGCAGCCGCTGCAGGCGCTCGTCCTTGACGGCCTCCGGCACGTGATCGCTCATCTCGGCGCCCGGCGTGCCGGGGCGCGGCGAATATTTGAACGAAAAGGCCGAGGCATAGTTGACGTCTTCGACCAACTGCATGGTCGCCTCGAAATCGGCTTCCGTCTCGCCGGGAAAGCCGACGATAAAGTCGCCCGACAGTGCAATATCGCTCCGCGCGGCACGGATGCGGTCGATCAACGTCAGATAGTCCTTGGCCATATGCCTGCGGTTCATCGCCTTGAGTATGCGGTCGGAGCCGGACTGCACCGGTAAATGTAGATAGGGCATCAGCGTCGGCAAATCACGATGGGCGGCGATCAATTCATCGTCCATGTCGCGCGGATGACTGGTTGTGTAGCGCAGCCGCGCCAGACCTGGAATCTCTGCCAGCCTGAACAGTAGCCGGCCAAGGCCCCATTCCTCGCCGTCTTCACCTCTTCCGTGCCAGGCGTTGACGTTCTGGCCGAGCAGCGTCACCTCGCGCACGCCGGCATCTGCCAGGCGCTCGGCCTCGGCGACGATCTGTGCCACCGGCCGCGAGACTTCCGAGCCGCGCGTATAGGGCACGACACAGAAGGTGCAGAACTTGTCGCAGCCTTCCTGAACGGTCAAGAACGCCGTCACGCCGCGCCTGATCAGTTCGGCGCGCTTCGGCTGCGGCAGATGCTCGAACTTGTCCTCGACGGCATAGTCGGTCTCGACGATCTTTTCGCCGCCACGCGCCCTCGCCAGCACACCGGGCAGCCGGTGGTAGGTCTGCGGGCCGATGACCAGGTCGACGGCCGGCGAGCGGCGGATGATCTCGGCACCCTCGGCCTGCGCCACGCAGCCGGCGACGCCGACCAGCATTTCGCGCCCGGCCTTTGCACGCTCGGCCTTCAACTCACGGATGCGCCCAAGTTCGGAATAGACTTTTTCCGCCGCTTTCTCGCGGATGTGGCAGGTGTTGAGCAGCACCAGATCGGCCTCGCCGATAGCGTCTGTCGCGGCATAGCCGTCGGCCGCCAGCGCATCGGTCATGCGCTGCGAATCGTAAACGTTCATCTGGCAGCCATAGGTCTTGACGAAGACCTTTCTGGTCGCGGCAGGCGGAACGACCAGGTCTTCGGCGGCAGCGCCGATGTCGTCGCGTTCTATCGTGTTCAATTCCATTTCGCGGCTTCTAGCGCCTTTCCCCGACAAAAAACAGACGAATCTGGCCGGAACCTGCGCAGCCTACCGGCTCGGACGCGGTTCGGCGAGCGCCGCCTGCACCATCTCGCGCACCTGGCGTTCCATCTGCTTTGCTGTCTCCTTGCGGCTGGAGCCCTTGGAGAAAGCAATCGCCTCGCCAAAATGCACCTCGACGTCGAGGGCGCCCTCGGCCATCAGCACCTTGAGGTGCGGCATCAGCTCCTCGTCGCCGATCCAGGCGGCAACCGGCCGATGCCGGCGGCCGAGCGGCACGCCATGCAGGCGCGTATAGACGATCGCCACCGGCTGGATGAAGACCTGTTCGGCCGCCCCTTCCGCAATCGCCATTGTAGCGGCGCCGAACAGCGTGCTCTTGAACGGCAGGATCATGTTGCCGTCGCCGGTCGAGCCTTCGGCAAACAGCACCATGGCGTCGCCCTTGGCCATGCGGCCGGCGATCTCGCTCGCCTGGTCGCCCGACGAACGCTTACGCTCACGTTCGATGAATACCGTGCGCTGCAGCTTCGACAGCATGCCGATCAACGGCCAGCCGGCCATATCGGCCCTGGCGATGAACGTCACGTCGACCATCGACCCCAGCACCATGATGTCGGTCCAGGAGATGTGGTTGGCAGCAATCAGCAATGGGCGCTGGCCGGACAGCGCTCCCTTGACATGGATGCGCAGCCCCAGCGTCCTGACAATCATCCTGTGCCAGATTTTCAGGATGAAGGTCTCGCGCCAGAGCCCGGTCCGCATCGACAAGATCTGCAGCGGCACAAGCACCAGCGAGCCGACGACAACCAGCCCCAGCGCCAGGAAAATCCTGATTTTTCCGATCATCCGCACCACCCCGGCGTTTGGCTAACGAAGATCGCGGCGCATGACAAGCGCGCCGGTCGGGCCGTGCTCCGGCGACTTGTAATAGTTGGCACGCTTGCCGACCTCGCGGAAGCCGAACCGCCGGTAGAGCGCGATCGCGGCGACATTGGTCTCGTCGACCTCAAGGAAAAGCGCCTCGGCGCGCTGTGCGTGCAGTTCACGCAGCACCGCATCCATCAATTGCCAGCCGAGCCCCCGGCGCCGATGCGAGCGTGCCACCGCGACCGTCAGGATCTCCCCCTCGCCGGCCGCCAGCCGCGCCAGCACGAAGCCGACCGGCGGCTTGGCACCCTGTCCGGTCTCGCGCGCGGCATAGCCGAACACCGTGTCCTGCTCGAGCAGCGCGGCGAATTCGTCGTCGGTCCACGGCCGCGCGAAATCCTCGCGATGCAGCACCGACATGGCCGCGCTATCGGCAACCGTCAACGGCTCGAGCGCATAGTCCCTGCGGCGCGACTGGAGGAAGGGAATGCGCATCAGGACTTGTTTCCGTTTGGACCATGATCTTTTCCCAAAAACGGTTTCCACTTTTTGGGATCATGGTCTTGCCTCGATAGAATAAAGCCTCCCTGAGGCTTTGCGTCGGCGCCGCGCAGATAGAGCGGTTTCGGCTTTTCGCCCTTGCCCTTTTTACCGGCACGTTGCGCGGCGGCCAGCCGGGCATAGACGGCGATGTCGGCGGTGGCCGCTGTCGCGCCGACGTCGAAGGCGCGCCCGGCCGAGGCGGCAATTTGCGTTGCCGCCGTACCGGCCAGAACCGCGGAGCTGTCAACCGCGATGGCGGCGGCTTGCGAGAGCGTGGTCACCGAGGGACCGTAAATCAAAGCGGATGCTTCATCGTAGAGTGCCGCATGGATTTCCTCGCGCCCTGCATCGAGCGCGGCGAGCGCGGCGCGGCCGGGAAACGTCGCTCTTGCTTGCGCCGCCAATGCTTCAAGAGTCGTCACGCCGATCGCCGGTATTTTCAGCGCCAGCGCAAGGCCGCGCGCCGCCGAGACGCCGACGCGCAGACCGGTGAAGGAGCCCGGACCGGTGGAAACGGCAATGGCGCCGAGGCTGGCATAATCGGTTCCAGCCGCCTTCAATGCTCCCTCGATCACGGCCATCAAATGTTCCGCATGGCCCTTGCCAAGATCGATCACCGAACGGCCGAGTTCCTTCCCGGCCGCCGCGTCGTAGACGCAGGCGGCGCAGAGATTGGCGGCACAGTCGATGGCAAGCAACTTCATGAAGCGGCCGGTTGAGACAGTTTCGAAAACAGCTTCCCTCTGCCCGCCAGGGCTCATCACCGCAAGGGCATAATGGATAAATCGTCAGGCGACTTTGCTTCGGCTCAGGTTCAAGACGGTAAGTTTCGACGAACGTAACTGCCACAAACCGGTGCCAGGACTAGCCGATCTGCTCGATACGCAGCACGTGATTGTCCCAGACATAGTCCGGCTCGGAACGGGTCGCGCCCCCGGCTTCGATGATTTCGCCGGCGCCGGTCGTCGCCATGAAGCTTTCCCCATCGGCTGCAACGCCGCAAACCTCGACCAGCGCCTTGGTGGCGACGATGCGGCCGCTGGCCGCGTCGATCACGGCAAGCGAATTGCCCTCAGGCGAAGACACGGCGATGGTGCCGGCGGCAGGGTTGGCGGCGACCGAGCCGATATAGTTCCTGAAGCCGGAGAGCACATCCTGCGACATATCGAGCAATTGCAAGTCCTTGCCGCGCGGCGCGCGGCCAACCAGCGGGGGACGATCGGTACCCGGCCCCCTGTACTGGCAGCCGAACCAGACGGTGCCGGACCGGTCGGCATCCATATGGCGGATCGACAATTGGTGCAGCGCCGGCGGCAATTCGTGCTTTTCGGTGAGATCGCCGGTAAGGCGGTCGACCAGAACATAGGAAGGCTTCATCGTTGCGATGTTGAGCTCGGCGCGGCCATAATCCGGATGCGTCTCGATGCCGCCATTGGCCACAGCAATCGTCCTGCCATCGGAAAGCAGCAAAAGCTCGTGTGGGCCCATGCCGTAGGTTGGAAACTCGCCGATGCGCTTGAATTTCGCATGTGCGTCATAGACGCCGACGACGCCGGCGGCATTGTCGAAATCGTTCTCGGTTGCGTAGAGCAGCGTGCCATCGGCCGAGAACACGCCATGGCCGAAGAAATGCCGGCCGGCAACGCTGGCAATGGTGCGCGGTTCATTGCGGCCGGTATGGTCGAAGACGACAGCAAAGGTGCCCGGCTGCCTGGCAAACACCACCGAACGCTTGGACACCGGGTCGAAGGTAACGTCATGGCCCCGATCGGGCAGATCGATCGTGTGCAACAACTTGCCCGCCTCGGACAGGACGGCCGCGCCATAGCTGCCGTCGCGCTTGACGAAAGCGGTGGCGAAGACCGCGTCGGCGTCGAGTGTCTTTGCCCAGGCCGACGGCGCCATCGCCGCTACGAAACCAGCGCCTGCGGCCCTCAGGAAATCGCGCCGATCGATCAGCGGCGTCCTCATGATCAGTCGCCATCCAATGACGAGAACCCGGCGGTCAGGCCGAATTCGGCGGTCAGCCTGGTGCCGATCAGGGTCGTCAGGCTGGATGTCACCAGCGAGAAATAATCGAGCTTCTGGCGCTGCGCCGGATCGGCAAGTGCCTTGTCGATCGGTCCCCTGATCGCCTTGGCCGCCTCGATCCCGTTGGTGAGCTGGATGTGGACCGATTCTGCCATCCAGCGCGCATCGGGCGGCAGCGCGTCGCCAAGCTGCGAGGCCTGGAACAGCGTGTCCATGCCCGCCAGATTCCCGGTCAGCGAGCGGGCGGTGTTTTGCGAGCGCCAATAGATCGCCTGTTTCGGTTTGTCGGCCTCCGGCTTGGCGCCCAGGAAGCCTTTCAGGCGTACGTCGCGGACCATTTCCAGCTCGTTGATGAAGACGCCGACCAGTTCGGTCACCGCTTCAGTTCCGTCGTGGTAGAGCGCGTTCTGCGGACCCGGATTGGCCCAGAGCGCGGCAAAGCCGTTGGGCTCGTTCCAGGCATCGCCAACCTGGCCGGCAATCGTCTCGACATTGCCGGCAATGGCCGCACCGTAGGCGCAGCGATAGGCGTCGTCCCTGCCGACCAATTGACCGGCTCCGTCGCCGTAGAGGACGAATTCCAGTGCGCCGAGCCCTTGCATGGCGACGCTCTTTGCAGCCAGCTGGGCCGGATCGGCGGCTGTCGGATCCTTGCCGGCAAGTGCTGCCTGCACCTGCTTCAGGCCGATGCTCTTGCGGTCCGGCCAAAACAGCATGCGCTCAAGCCGGTTGTTTTCCGCGATCGGCCCGAAACGGATGATTTCCACCACCGACCAGGCATCCACGACACCCGAGAATTCGGCGCGTGCCGCATGGAGATTGTCTCGCGAGGGCGCTTGGCAAAGCGCGTGCATGGTCTTGGCCAAGCTGTCCGCATGGTCATGCAGTCTGGCATAGGCCGGGCGGACGAAGCCGTCGATCGCCCGCTGGATCACATCCGAAGCCTTCACCGCCGCGGATGCCGGCAGCGCACCGGCGAGGACCAGCATCAGAGCGAATGCAAGACGCTTCCGCATCAGAGCGACTCCAGAAACTTGATCAGCGCGGCGCGGTCGGCCGCATCGGCAGCGGCAAAGCGGTCACGCGCCTTCTGGCCCTCGCCGCCATGCCACAGAATCGCCTCGGCCAGGCTTCGTGCGCGCCCGTCATGCAGGAAGAAGGTGTTGCCGCTGACGGTCTGGGTGAGCCCGATGCCCCACAGTGGCGGCGTGCGCCATTCGCTTCCCGTGGCCTCGCCCACCGCCTGTCCGTCGGCAAGACCGGGTCCCATGTCATGCAGCAGGAAATCGGAATACGGCCAGATCAGCTGGAAGGCCTGCGCCTTGTTCGGGGTGCCGCGACGGGTGACGAATTTCGGCGTATGGCAGGAGATACAGCCCATATCGTAGAACAGTTTTTTGCCGGCGAGCACGTCCGGTCTGTCGAGATCGCGCCGGGCCGGCACGGCAAGGTTTTGCGAATAGAAGGTCACGAGGTCCATGACCGGCGGCGGCGCTTCGACCGGACCGAGGCGCTCCTGTACACCGTTAGGTTGGGCAAGGCAGGTCTTTTCCGCGGCGCTGCAATCGCCCCAGTGCTTCGGCACCTCAGGCGTCGAAATGCCGATATCGCCGGTAAAAGCGTCCGCCGATTGCTGGCGGATCGATGCCGCCTGCGCCTTCCAGCCGAAACGGCCGAGCGTCAGTTCACCGCTGCTGGCGTCGCGTATTATGTTTGGCCTGCCGGAAATCCCGTCACCATCGCGGTCGGCCGCATCGGCACGCGTAAGGATGTCGGCAGGAGCGATCTGCTCGACCAGGCCAAGGCCGATCATCGGCGGCGTCATGCGCGGCGACAGCGTGGTGTGTGGATCGAGCGCCCCGTAGGCGAGACCGTCGACCGAATAGCTCGGCTTGCGCAGCGACACCGTGCTGCCGTCCGCCAATTTCACCTTCTCGTCCTGATAGTCGACATGCATCCTGCCTTCGCCCTGCAGGCCGGGAACGGCTAATTCCTGCAGCTGCGTGCCATAGACCGGGTCGGGAAAGTTGAGCACCTTGTGATCGGCGAGCGCGGCTTTCTCCTCCTCGGTACTGGCTTCCCTTGCCAGGCGCAGGAACATCGAGGTGGTGCCGCTGTCGCCTTCGGGCGGATGGCCGCGGCCGTCCTTCAGATGACAGTTCTGGCAGGCGCGCTCGTTGAACAACGGACCGAGCCCATCCGAGGCTTGTGTCGAGGATGGCGAGGACACCCAGTTCTTGCGGAAAATGGCGTTGCCGAGCTTGAAGGTACCCTCTTCCTCGAAGCTGATGTTGGCAGAGGATTGCGAGAAGGCGTCCTTGTTGACGTCCTTCTTCGAGGTGCCGGCGCCGCCCTGCATCAGCTCGAATTGCTCGGGCTTGGAGAAATCGCTGGTCGGCCTGGTAATGGCGATGACGCGCGCCAGATCCTTCGGCGTCAGATCCGTGCGGCTGGTGGCAAGCCCCGCCGGTTGCGGCGCCCCGGCCAGCGCCGAGGCTGTGAGCGTCGCCACCACGGCAAGAAAGGCGCCGCGAAGGATACCGTATCGCGGCTTCTTCTGAGGCGGCAGGCCACAATGCTCGGCCGGCCGCAAGCGGCGCATGAAATCTAGGGGGCGCCGCATTCCGGCATGTCCTTATTCCGCCTCGTCGGCCGACGCTGCGTTGAGTTGGCCGTACTTTTCTTCGCCGATCGAGGCGAGCAGGTCGAGTTGCGTCTCGAGGAAGTCGATGTGACCTTCCTCGTCAGCCAGCAATTCCTCGAACAGCTTCATCGTCACGTAGTCGCCTGCTTCGTTACAAACCTCGCGCGAACGCTTGTAGGCGGTGCGCGCGTCATATTCGCCGGCAAGATCGGATTCGAGCACTTCCTTGACATTCTGCCCGATGCGCAGCGGAGCCACGGACTGCAGGTTCGGATGGCCCTCGAGGAAGATGATGCGCGCCACGAGCCGGTCGGCATGGTGCATTTCCTCGATCGATTCAGCGCGTTCCTTCTTCGCTAGCTTGGCGTATCCCCAGTCTTCCAGCAGCCGGAAATGCACCCAGTATTGATTGACCGCCCCAAGTTCCAGAAACAGAGCCTCGTTAAGCCGCTCTATGATCTGCTGTTCGCCTTTCATGGGTTCTGCTCCCGTATTGGACGCGTAGGCCTCTGACGCGATCCAGGTGTGAAACGATGTCCACGCCACTCGCCGCCGAGCGGGCATGGTAATTTTCGGTGACCCGAATGATCGTTTCGACCACATTTGGGAAGCAGCCGCAACAGCGACCGCGCTTGTGCATGGCGTGATAGACCTTCGCCGGCACGATCAGCTGCCAGGGGTCCTCATCCAGCAGTCCGACGATCGTCTGCTCTATCTCCTTTTCGGTGATGATGTTGCAATGGCAGATCAGCATTTGTCGCTCTGGCTAACGGCGCTTCGTTGCGTCGCGTGGCTGGTGGTTTCGATAGTCTATTGGAACACCTTGTCCGGTGAATCGAGGCTGTCCGAGCCCTCGAAGGCTATCGCATTGAGCTTCAGGGTACCGACGGCGCGTTCGACCGACTTGGTCTGATCGACCAGCGCGTCGATCGCCGCCTGCACAGTGGCATTGCCTTCCGTGTTGCCTTCTCCGATCTGCTGGTCATAGGCCTCGCCGGCAAGCGCCCGCGCCTTGATGGCCTCCATCTTGGCGACGGTGACGTCCAGTTTGTCCGACAATTCCTTGTCAACCGCCGGGTCGGCCGCCTTGACCATGTCGGCCACCGACGACCCCTCGACGACAGTGCCGTCGAGCCGCTTGTAGCTGCCGTGATAGGCGGCACGGATGCCGATCGCATCGTAAAGATGGGAGTTGTAGGTATTGTCGGAGAAGCAATCGTGCTCCTCTTCCGGATCGTGCAACAAGAGGCCGAGCTTCATCCGCTCTCCGGCGAGCTCGCCATAGGACAGCGAGCCCATGCCGGTGAAGATGGTCGAAATGGCGGCGTTCGGCTCGCCATCGACAAGGTTCTTGCGGGCGGCGCCGCCTTCCTTCCAGTCGTCGACCATATCCTTTAGATCGGAAACCAGAAGGTCGCTCGCCGATTTCAGATACTGTCCGCGACGGTCGCAATTGCCGCCGGTGCAATTGGCGAGGTCGTAGTCGGTGTAGGGCCGTTCGCCGGCGCCCGGACCGGTGCCGTGCAGGTCCTGACCCCAAAGCAGGAATTCGATGGCGTGATAGCCGGTCGCCACATTGGCCTCGATACCGCCGGCCTCCTGCAGGGTGCCGGAGAGGAACTCCGGCGTCAGGTCGGTGGCGTCGACCTTCTTGCCGTTGATCTCGATCGACTTGTTGGCGATCACATTGGCGGTGTAGAGCACGTTGGCGTCCGACTCGGTGCCGTAGCTCTTGGCGACATAGTCGATCAAGCCTTCGTCGAGCGGCCAGGAGTTCACCTTGCCTTCCCAGTCGTCGACGATGGCATTACCGAAGCGATAGACCTCGGTCTGCTGATAGGGAACGCGCGATGCCTTCCAGGCCTCGCGGGCGGCGTTCAGCGTTTCGGCAGATGGCTTGGCGAGCAGCGCATCGACAGCCTTGTCGAGCGCCTCGGCCGTGATCAGCGAATCCTCGTATTTGGCGAGCGCAATGTCGGAATAGGTCTTGATGACCGCCTTGGCATCGGTTTGCGCCTTGGCCGGCAGCACGAACACGGCCGCCGTCAGCATCGCGGTGGCGCCGATCGCCGCAAGCCTGCCGCCATACCGCGCCGTGATCATCGTTCTCATGATTGTCTCTCCTCGGGAATCAATGAAATGCCGGCGCCGCGGCGGGCAGTTGCCAGCGGGCAAAGAAGGGTCGCGCCATCGCGCGGTTCGCGGAAGAAAGACACCGAAATGCCTCCAATCGAAAGGGTTCAAGGCCCAGACATCAAAGGGATGCGCTGACGCGCGAGCTTCCATAAAACGGCGAAGACGCCGGATGTCAACTGGTGGCATAGAAAAAATTCAATTGAAACAACAGTTTAGAATTATTCTAAACTAGAACGGTCAACTTTAACACCGACGTATGAGGAATGCCGGCGCATGACGCAGTTGACAGGCGGCCGTTCCGGGTGCGACCCGGATCGGCGCTCTTGCGGCGGCGCCGGACAATCGCCACCTGGCGAGACGTCCTAGATTTGGATGAGGAATCGGGCTGTTATGAAGAACGGGGTCGTCATTGTCGGTGGGGGTCATGCGGGCGTGCAAGCGGCCGCCAGCCTGCGCGAAGAAGGCTATGACGGCCCGGTGATCCTGGTCGGCGACGAAAACGAATTGCCCTACCACAAGCCGCCGCTGTCGAAGACCTTCATCAAGGATCAGCAAGCAAAGCCGCAGCCGTTGCGCGGCGAGGCTTTTTATACCGGCAGCGCCATCGACTTCCGGCCAGGCATCCGGGTCGAGCGGATCGACATAGGCGGCCGCAGGCTGGAGATATCGGGCGGCGGTGTGTTGCCGTTTGACCGGCTGATCCTCGCCACCGGCGCGCGGCCGCGCCTGCTGCCGCTGCCGGGTTCGGAGCTTTCCGGCGTTGTGTCGCTGCGCTCGCTCGGCGATGCCCGCCTGATCCGCGAATTGAGCGCGCAAAGCGAGGAGGTCGTCATCCTCGGCGGCGGCTTCATCGGCCTGGAGATTGCCGCGACGCTCACCGCGGCAGGCCGCAAGGTTACGGTGGTCGAGGCGGTCGACCGGCTGCTCGGCCGCGCCGTGGCACCGGCCATCGCCGGCCATGTGCGGCAGCGGCTGGAGGCCACCGGTGTGCGCATCCTTACCGGCACCACCATCGAACGGCTGGAGGACGAGAACGGCCGTGTTTCGGCTGCAATCACCTCATCCGGCCAAAGATTGCCGGCGCAGATGGTCGTCATCGGTATCGGCGTCGTGCCGAATGTCGAATTGGCCGAAGCCGCCGGCATTGCCATCGCCAACGGCATCCGCGTCGACCAGCAGATGCGCACGTCGGTGCCGGAAATCCTCGCCATCGGCGACGCGGCGTCTTACCGGCACTGGTTCACCGGCGGCGATGTGCGGCTGGAATCGGTACAGAACGCCACTGACCAGGCGCGGCTCGCCGCGCGCACCGTCGTCGGCCACACCGACAATTACTCGGCGGTGCCGTGGTTCTGGTCCGATATCGGCGACATGAAGCTGCAGATGGTCGGCCTGATTGCGGGTGGCGACGGCCATGTCGTGCTGGGCGACGTGGCCGAGAACAAATTCTCCATCTACCACTATGCCGGAAGCCGGCTGCTCGGCATCGAATCGGTCAACCGGCCCGGCGACCACATGCTTGGCCGCAAGATGCTCGGCGCCGGCTTTTCGCCGTCGCCGCAGATTGTCGCGACCGGGCCGGATGGACTGAAGGCGGCGCTCGCCGCCTTCCAGGAAGGAGAGCCTGTCCGCGCTGCGGGATAAGATCAAACCCAATCACCCTGAATGACCGAGTTCGACCGGGAGCTGACCTGCAAAACATATAGCGAAGTAAAGGAAACAGCGGTATTTTGACCAATTGAAATTCGTCGGGGGGTGCTCATGGCTCTATATGTCATTGGCGCAGGCATGGGTCGCACTGGAACATATTCGCTGAAGCTCGCGTTGGAGCATCTTGGGTTCGGGCCGTGTCATCACATGGCAGATGTCCGCGCCAATCCCGAGCAGAAGGCGCTGTGGCGCGCCGCCGGACAGGGACAACTCCCGACCTGGGATGCGGCATATGCCGGCTATCTTTCCGCGGTCGATTGGCCAACGGCGCATTTTTGGCGCGAAGTGAGTGACCACTACCCTCATGCAAAGGTTATCCTGACAGTTCGTGACCCGGAAGCCTGGTATGACAGCATGGCGCAAACAATAGGGCTCACGATGGATGCTGCTACCAATGATCCACAGTCCTTTGGTGTGGCGGTGGTTGGAAACACTGTCTTTGGCGGTCGATTTGATAACCGTGATCACGCAATCGCTGTCTATGAAGCACATAACGCTTCCGTGAAATCAACGCTGCCACCTGAACGCCTTCTTACTTATCAGGCCTCCGAAGGGTGGGAGCCGCTTTGTGCCTTTCTCGGTGTACAGTTGCCTTCCGAACCGTTTCCACGCACCAATTCGACTGCCGAATTTCGTGCTCGCATAGGGCGTTGAACGGCGGCTTGCCACCTATCTCGGCCTTCGCCGCAGTTGAATCCTAGGCGATATCCTCGCCGCTCAGGCGGCGCGGGCCTCGCGGATCGAACTTTCCAGGATGTCGAGCGCCTCGTTCATGACTCCGTCCTGGATGGTGATCGGCGCGAGGAAGCGGATGACGTTGCCGTAGACGCCGCAGGTGAGCAGGATCAGGCCCTTGTCGAGCGCCTTCAGCCGGACCGCATTGGCGAGTTCCGGCGACGGCAGCCCCTTCGTCACATCGTTGAACTCGACCGCGTTCATGAAGCCGGGGCCTCTGATATCGACGATTTCCGGGGCTTCGTCGCGGATCGCTTGCAGGCGCTGCTTCAGACGGTTGCCCAGCGTGTTGGCCCGGTCGCAGAGCTTCTCCTCGTCGATGACGTCGAGCACGGCATGCGCCGCGGCGACGCCGATCGGGCTGCCGCCATAGGTGCCGCCGAGTCCGCCGGGGTTCGGCGCATCCATGACCTCGGCACGCCCGGTGACCGCCGCCAACGGGAAGCCGCCGGCCAGGCTCTTGGCCATGGTGGTGATGTCGGCCGCCACCTCGTGGTGGTCCATGGCAAACATCTTGCCGGTGCGGGCAAAGCCGGTCTGCACCTCGTCGGCGATCAGCAGCATGCCGTGCTGATCGCAGATCTTGCGCAATGCGGTCATGAAATCGCGCGGCGCCTCGTAGAAGCCGCCCTCGCCCTGCACCGGCTCGACGATGATCGCGGCGACGCGGGCCGGATCGACATCGGCCTTGAACAGCCGGTCGAGCGCAGCCAGCGAATCGGCGACCGACACGCCGTGCAGCGCAACCGGGAACGGCGCATGGAAGACATCCGCTGGCATGGCGCCGAAGCCGACCTTGTAGGGCACGACCTTGCCGGTCAGTGCCATGCCCATGAAGGTGCGGCCGTGAAAGCCGCCGGAAAAAGCGATGACCGCCGGCCGGCCGGTGGCGTTGCGCGCAATCTTGATCGCGTTCTCGACCGCCTCGGCGCCGGTGGTGACAAAAATCGTCTTCTTGTCGAACTTGCCGGGCAGCATGCCATTCAGCCGTTCGGCCAGCCTGATATAGCTCTCATAGGGCACGACCTGATAGCAGGTGTGGGTGAAGCGGTCGAGCTGCGCCTTGACCGCTTCGATCACCCTGGGGTGACGGTGGCCGGTGTTGACGACGGCGATGCCGGACGAGAAATCGATGTAGCGGCGGCCTTCCACATCCCAGATCTCCGAGTTTTCGGCGCGATCGGCATAGATCTGAGTGGTCATGCCGACGCCGCGCGAAATCGACTGGCTCTTGCGTTCGGAAATGGCTGAATTTGTCATCGTATCCCTCACCGGGCCGGCGCCCGCTCTCGTTTGATGGCTGTTGAGACTCTTCTGGGCTTATTTCAGGTTTTCCTCAAGTTGGCACTGGCGGCGGGTGATTGGGCCTGTCGCCGATGCGTTAACTGGCTAGCTTACCCAACCGCCTATACGCGTACGAGAAGAGGTTTCCTTTTTGCGGGGATCAATTATCCTCGCCATTGTCCGCGCCGTCTTGCTACAGGGGGCGGTCCGCGCGGTTGAGGGAGCTATGAGCAGGAACGCGACATCGTCCGTCTCGCCGCCGCCGGTCAAAACCCATTTGTCTTTTCCTGCCTCCACAATTCTAGCCTGCGCAATGGCAATGCTGCCTTTGCTTTTGGCCGGTTGCCAGAAGCAGGAGGCCGCCGCGAAGAAACTGCCTGTGATGGTCCTCACCGAGACCGTGGCGATCGCCAACTATGCGCCAAGGACTTCGCTCACCGGTGTGATCGCGGCGCGCACGCTAAACAATCTTTCGTTCCGGGTCGGCGGCCGCGTCGCCGAACGGCTTGTCGACGTCGGGCAGCATGTCGATCAAGGTACCGTGCTCGCCCGCATCGATCCGCAGGAACAGGAATTCGACTTGCGCTCGGCGCAGGCTGATCTCGACGCCGCGCAGGCGCAATTGACCCAGGCCGCCGCCGCCTTCGAACGGCAAAAGACACTGCTTGCCCAGGGCTACACCACGAGGCGCGACTATGATGCGGCCGAACAGGCGTCGAAGGTGGCGCGAGGCAGCGTCGATGCCGCTCAGAGCGCGCTCGCCAATGCTAAAGAGGACCTTTCCTTCACCGAACTCAAGGCGGGTGCGGCAGGCGTGATCACAGTGCGCCAGGTCGAAGCCGGGCAGGTGGTGCAGGCGGCGCAGACCGTCTTCACCCTTGCCGAGGATGGCGACCGCGATGCGGTCTTCAACGTAGAGGAAACGATGGTAGCAAAGACGCCGGCAGCACCCGCGGTGACAATCACGCTGTTGTCGGATCCGCAGATCAAGGCGATGGGCAAGGTGCGTGAAATCTCGCCGGCGGTCGATCCGGCTTCAGGCTCGATCCGGGTCAAGGTCGCCATTCCCGACACGCCCGCGGGCATGCCGCTCGGCGCGGCCATCATCGGCTCGGTCAGCGCCCAGCCGTCGAAGGCCGTCATCGTGCCGTGGCAGGCATTGACCTCGAGCGCGGGCAAGCCGGCCGTCTGGGTCGTCGATCAAGCGACCAAGGCGGTGGCAGCGAGACAGGTGGAGGTGCTGGCCTTCGGATCCGGCTCGGTCATCATCGACAAGGGGCTCGAGGCAGGCCAAACCGTCGTCACCGCCGGCGGCCAGTTGCTCAGCCCCGGCCAGACCGTCGAGATAGCGGGAGCGGAGCAATGAACCGGCTCCTGCGCAGCCCTGCCCCGCTTGTTCCTGCCCTGTTTGGGCTCGTGCTCGGCGCCTGCTCGCAATCGGAAGAGAAGCCGCTCGAGATCATCCGGCCTGTGCTGTCGGTGGTGGTCGAGCCCCGCACCGTAGAGACCTTCGGATTCGCCGGATCTGTCGAACCGCAGTTCAGCGCCGACCTTGCCTTCCGCCTGCTTGGCCGGGTCGTCGTCCGCGATGTCAGGGTCGGCGATATCGTCACCAGGGGCACGACGATCGCGGCGCTCGATCCGACGGCGCTGGAGCTTGCCGTGCAGGCGGCGAAGGCAGAACTCTCCAACGCGCAGGCGCAATTTGCCAATGCCGCCGCCAGCGAGGAGCGCCAGCGCCAGTTGCTTGTCGCCGCTAACACCTCGCAGGCCGTCTTCGACGCCGCGCGGCAAGCCAGGCAGGCCGCCGCGGCCGGTGTCGAGCGGGCCAATGCGGCGCTGGCCAAATCGCAGGAACAGCTTGGCTATACCAGGTTGTTCTCGGACTTCGATGGCGTTGTCACCGCCGTCGGCGCCGAGGTCGGCCAGACGGTCTCGCCCGGCCAGACCGTCGTCACGGTGGCGCGCTCTGATCCGCGCGAAGCAGTCGTCGACATTCCCGACCAGTTGACCGGCGATCTCGCCTTCGGCACGCCCTTCCAGATCATCCTGCAATCGCTGCAGACGATACGCAGAGACGCCAAGCTGCGCGAGATCGCACCGCAGGCCGAAGGTTCGACCCGCACGCGCCGCGTCCGGCTGACGCTCATCGATCCGCCGCCGGCATTCAGGCTTGGTTCGACGGTGACGGCGACCCGCATTGCCAAGATCACGCCGACGATCGAGTTGCCGCTGTCGGCGCTACTGGAGAAGAACGGCAGAGAAAAGGTCTGGATCGTCGACCAGCAGACGTCGAGCGTGAGTGCCCGCGACATCAAAATTGCCGCCAAGGGTGCCGCCACTTTCACCGTCGCCGAGGGCCTCAATGCAGGCATGCGCGTCGTCACCGCCGGCGTCCACAGCCTGACCGAGGGACAGAAGGTCAAGATCTCTGAGGGAGAGGCCATATGAAAGGCTTCAACCTCTCCGACTGGGCGCTGAGCCATCGCTCGTTGGTGTGGTATTTCATGCTGGTCTTCGTCGTGGCCGGCGTCTTTGCCTATCTCAATCTCGGCCGCGAGGAAGACCCCGCCTTCACCATCAAGACCATGGTCATCCAGGCCAACTGGCCGGGCGCATCGGTCAACGAGACGGTGCGGCAAGTGACCGATCGCATCGAGAAGAAGCTCGAAGAGCTCGACAGTCTCGACTATACCAAATCCGTCACCTCTGCCGGCAAGACCGTCATCTTCGTCAACCTGAAGCCGACGACCAAGGCGCGCGACGTCGTGCCGACCTGGCTGCAGGTGCGCAACATGGTCAACGACATCTGGGCGCAGTTTCCGCAAGGCGTGCAGGGACCATTCTTCAACGACCGCTTCGGCGACGTCTACGGCAACATCTATGCCTTCACCGCCGACGGGCTGACCCCGCGTCAGTTGCGCGACTATGTCGAGGATGTCAGGACAAAGATCCTGACCGTGCCGAACGCCGGCAAGGTCGATCTGGTCGGTGCCCAGGACGAAGCGATCTACCTCGAATTCTCGACCCGCCAGATCGCGGCACTAGGCCTCAACCAGCAAGCGATCGTGGCCAGCCTGCAGGCCCAGAACGCAATCACGCCTTCCGGCGTCATTCAGTCCGGGCCGGAGCGCATCAGCGTGCGCGTCGGCGGCCAGTTCACCTCGGAAGAGAGCCTTCGCGCCATCAATTTGCGCGTCAACGATCGCTTCTTCCGGCTGAGCGACGTGGCGACGATTTCGCGCGGCTATGTCGACCCGCCGACGGCCTTGTTCCGCTTCAACGCACAGGACGCGATCGGCCTTGCCATCGGCATGAAGCCCAATGCCAATCTGCTGGAGTTCGGCGAGGCCCTGCACGAGGAGATGAACAAGGTGCTGGCCGACCTGCCGGTCGGCGTCGGCGTGCATCTGGTCGCCGACCAGCCTGTCATCGTCGAGGAGGCGGTTTCCGGTTTCACGCGCGCCCTGTTCGAGGCGGTCGCCATCGTGCTTGCCGTGTCCTTCATCAGCCTCGGCATGCGCGCCGGCTTCGTGGTGGCGCTGTCGATCCCGCTGGTGCTGGCCATCACCTTCACGGTCATGGCCTATCTCGGCATATCGCTGCAGCGCATTTCGCTCGGCGCGCTGATCATCTCGCTCGGCCTTCTGGTCGATGACGCCATGATCGCGGTGGAGATGATGGTGGCTCGGCTGGAGGTCGGTGACAATCTGCGCAAGGCGGCGACCTATGTCTACACCTCGACCGCCTTTCCGATGCTGACCGGCACGCTGGTGACGGTCGCGGGCTTCATCCCGATCGGCCTCAACAACAGCGCCGCCGGCGAATACACTTTCACGCTGTTCGTCGTCATCGCCGTTTCGCTCCTGGTGTCATGGATCGTCGCGGTGCTGTTTGCGCCGCTGCTCGGCGTCACCATCCTGCCGGCGACGATGAAACAGCACCATGAAAATCCCGGCCGCTTCACCGCGCTGTTCCGGCGCGTCCTCGTCGGATCGGTGCGCCATCACTGGCTGACCATCATCGCCACGGTGCTGTTGTTCGCGGCGTCGCTGGGCGGCTTTGGCCTCGTCCAGCAGCAGTTCTTTCCACCATCCGACCGTCCCGAACTGATCGTCGACTGGAATCTGCCGCAGAACTCCTCAATTGCCGAGACCCGGGACCAGATGGAGCGGTTCGAACAGCGGGCGCTGGTCGGCAATCCCGATATCGACCACTTCAGCTCCTATATCGGCCAGGGCGCGGTTCGCTTCGTGCTGGCCTATGACGTGCAACCGGCCAATCCCTATTTCGGCCAGACCGTCATCGTCACCAAGAGCATCGAGGCGCGCAATCGGGTCAAGCCGGCGCTCGAAAAGCTGCTGCGCGACGAGTTCGTTGGCACCGACGCCTTCGTCAAGCCGCTCGAACTCGGGCCGCCGGTCGGGCGGCCGGTGCAGTACCGCGTCGGCGGTCCTGACGTCCAGACGGTACGGACACTGGCGCAAGAATTCGCCGGCATCATTTCCGCCAATCCGCAGCTGGCCGCACCCACTTTCGACTGGAACGAGCCCGAGCGCGTGCTGAGGGTCGACGTGCTGCAGGACAAGGCACGGCAACTCGGCATCACTTCTTCGGACATCGCCAGCGCGCTGAACAGCACGGTCGGCGGCTCCACCATCACCCAGGTGCGAGACGCGACCTATCTGATCAATGTGGTGGCCCGTTCGCGCGAGGCCGAACGGGGTTCGATCGGCACACTGCAGAACATGCAATTGCCAACCGGAACCGGCGAGGCGATCCCGCTGGCCGCTGTGGCGAACTTCCGCTAC
This sequence comes from Mesorhizobium sp. M0040, assembly GCF_040323505.1. Classification (NCBI taxonomy): domain Bacteria; kingdom Pseudomonadati; phylum Pseudomonadota; class Alphaproteobacteria; order Hyphomicrobiales; family Phyllobacteriaceae; genus Mesorhizobium; species Mesorhizobium sp. M0040. The sequence continues at coordinate 114,247 of NZ_JAMYVA010000006.1, read as the reverse complement.
GAGCTCGAACAGCCGACAGTGTGGCGCCGCGACCGCATCCCGACCATCACCGTGCGGGCCGGGCTGGTCGGCGACGTGCTGCCCGCCACCGTGGTCAACGAGGTGAAACCGTCGGTCGACGCCTTCATCGCCAAATTGCCACCGGGCTATTCGATCGCCACCGCCGGCTCAGTCGAGGAAAGCGCCAACAGCCAGGGGCCGATAGCCGCCGTGGTGCCGCTGATGCTGTTCATCATGGCGACCATCCTGATGGTGCAGTTGCAGAGCTTCCAGCGCCTGTTCCTGGTCGTGGCGGTGGCGCCGCTCGGCCTGATCGGCGTGGTGGCCGCGCTGGTGCCGAGCGGGGCACCGCTCGGCTTCGTTGCCATCCTCGGCGTGCTGGCGCTGATCGGCATCCTGATCCGCAATTCTGTCATCCTGATCGTCCAGATCGAGGATCTTGTGAATGAGGGCAAGGACCGCTGGGCCGCCGTCATCGAGGCGACCGAGCATCGCATGCGGCCGATCGCGCTGACGGCGGCGGCCGCGAGCCTAGCGCTGATCCCGATCGCACGCGAAGTGTTCTGGGGGCCGATGGCCTATGCCATGATGGGCGGCATCATCGCCGGCACGGCGATCACACTTCTGTTCCTGCCAGCGCTCTATGTGACGTGGTTTCGGATCAAGGAGCCGAAAGAGACGGAGGGCGAGGCGGGAGATAGCAGTGCCATTGTGGAGGGTAGCGGGGCCTAAGGCGCAAGTTGAGTTCCTTCGCGCCCCCCTCTGTCCTGCCGGACAGAGGGGGGCGCGACAGAGCGCGACCTGGAATGTTAAACTACGTCCTCACGAACCCTTCGCTGGCCCTCAGCAAATTGCGCGTATAATCCTTGGTGACACGGCGTTCGACAAGATCGTCCGCGGTCAGATTCTCCATCGCCTCGCCGTTCTGCATCACCATCAGCCGTTCGCACATGTGGGTGATGATGGCTAGGTCGTGGCTGACCATCAGGAAGGTCAGCTTGCGGCGGCGCCTGATCTCTTCCAGCAGGTTCAGCACCTCCGCCTGCACCGAAGCGTCGAGCGCCGAGGTCGGCTCGTCGAGCAGCAGGATCGACGGTTCCAGAATCAGGGCGCGGGCGATCGCCACGCGCTGGCGCTGACCGCCGGACAATTGATGCGAATAGCGAAAACGGAACCCGGTGCCGAGGCCGACCTCGTCGAGTGCCCGCTGGATGCGCTTTTCGCCGTCGGCGAAGCCGTGAATGGCGAGCGGCTCCTGCAGCAGGCGGTCGACAGTCTGGCGCGGGTGCAGCGAACCGTACGGGTCCTGGAAGACCATCTGCACCTCGCGGTAAAACGCCTTGTCGCGACGCGCGCCGAGCGTTTTGCCGTTGACCGCGATGGTGCCTGATGCGGCCGGCGCCAGGCCGGCGATTGCCCTGAGTAACGTCGACTTGCCGGAGCCGGACTCGCCGACCAGGCCGAAGGATTCACCGGATTCGACCTCGAGGCTGACGCCTTTCAACGCGCGGAAGCGGTCGAAGACCACCTCCAGCCTGTCGACGGAAAGGGCTGCCGTCATGCTGCCCACTCCGGCTTGCGGTCGAGCACCGGCAGCGGGTGACGGTCGGCGCCGATCTTGGGCATGCAGTTGAGCAGGCCGCGCGTATAGGGATGCTGGGCGCGGCCGAGCTCCGAGGCTTTGAGCTGTTCGACCACCTTGCCGGCATACATGACGATGACACGATCACAGAAGGACGAGACCAGGCGCAGATCGTGCGAGATGAAGATCAGCCCCATGCCGCGCTCGCTGACCAGCCGGTCGAGGATGCCGAGCACGTCGAGTTGGACAGTGACGTCGAGTGCCGAGGTCGGCTCGTCGGCGATCATCATTTCCGGCCCGGCGATCAGCATCATGGCGATCATGGCGCGCTGGCCCATGCCGCCGGAAACCTCGTGCGGATGCAGGTCGAAGACACGGGCCGGATCGCGGATCTGCACAGCCTCCAGCATGGCCAGCGCGCGGTCGCGGGCTTCGGCCTTAGAGACCTTCTCATGCGTGCGCAGCGTCTCGACGATCTGGCGGCCGATGCTCATCACCGGGTCGAGCGAATATTTCGGATCCTGCAGGATCATGGCGATACGCTTGCCGCGCAGCGCGCGGCGCTCGCGCGGCGAGGCGGCCAGCAGGTCGATGCCGTCAAAAGCGAGCGTCTTCGCGGTCACCTCGGCCTGCGGCGGGGTGACGCCCATGATGGCGCGGCCGGTCTGCGACTTGCCCGAACCGCTCTCGCCAACAATGCCGAGCCGCTCGCGGCCGAGCGAGAAGGAGACGCCGCGCACCGCCTCGATCAGGCCGGTGCGCGTCGGAAAGGTAACGCGCAGGTCGTTGATTTCGAGAAGCGTGCTCATTGGTCGCCACTCATTGGTCGCCACTTCGGGGATCGAGCGCGTCGCGCAGTCCGTCGCCGAGCAGGTTGAAGCCGAGGCTGACGATGAGGATGGCAAAGCCCGGAGCACCCGCCACCCACCACTGGTCGAGCACGAAGCGGCGGCCCGACGCGATCATCGCGCCCCATTCGGGCAGCGGCGGCTGCGCGCCGAGGCCGAGGAAGCCGAGGCCGGCCGCGGTCAGGATGATTCCGGCCATGTCGAGCGTCACCCTGATGATCAGCGAGGAGATGCAGAGCGGCATGATGTGGCGAAGCACGATGCGAAACGGCGAGGCGCCCATCAATTGCACCGCCTTGATATAATCGGAATTGCGCACCGTCAGCGTTTCGGCGCGGGCAATGCGGGCATAGGGCGGCCACGAGGTGATGGCGATGGCAAGCACGGCGTTTTCGATGCCGGGGCCGAGCGCCGCGACAAAGGCCAGCGCCAGGATCAGCTTCGGAAAGGCGAGAAAGATGTCGGTGATGCGCATCAGGATCGCATCGGTCCAGCCGCCGGCATAGCCGGCGACGGTGCCGACCAGCAAGCCGATGGGCGCGGCGATAATGGCAACCAGAACGACGACGTAGAGTGTCCAGCGCGAGCCGAAGATGATGCGCGAATAGATATCGCGGCCGAGATCGTCGGTGCCGAACCAGTGCGCCGCACTCGGCGCCAGGAGCCGCGAGCCCTTGAGGTCGCCGAATGTCGGCGAATAGGGCGCCAGCACATCGGCGAATGCCGCGACCACCAGTAGGGCGACGATGATGAGCAGGCCGGCAAACGCCAGCCGGTTGGCGGAAAAGCGCCGCCACGCCACATAGGCGCGGCCGAGCCTCGCCTGCACGCGCGACGCCGGCCGCTCGCTGAGCAGCCAGTCGCGGCGGGTTTGAATCGCTTCCGTGCTCATCCTGCCTTGGTCCTCATCCTGCCTTGGTCCTTGGATCGAGCAGCCGGTAGAGCAGGTCGGAGAATAGATTGATGGCGATGAAGACCGAGCCGATGATGATCGTGCCGCCAAGCACGGCATTCATGTCGGCGTTCTGCAGCGAGTTGGTGATGTAGAGGCCGATGCCCGGCCACGAAAACACTGTCTCGGTCAGCACCGAGCCTTCGAGCAGCCCGGCATAGGACAGAGCGATCACCGTGACCATCGGCACCGCGGCGTTGCGCAGCGCGTGACCCCAAATGATGCGCGTTTCCGACAGGCCCTTGGCGCGCGCTGCGACGATGTATTCCTGGGTGAGTTCGTTTAGCATGAACGAGCGCGTCATGCGGCTGATGTAGGCGAGCGAGAAATAGCCGAGTAGCGAGGCCGGCAGGATGATGTGGCGGAAGGCATCGGCAAATACGTCCCACTGCCGCTGCCAGAGCGCATCCAGCAGGTAAAAGCCGGTAATCGGCGTGAAGGTGTATTCGTAGACGACGTCGAGCCGGCCGGGAAAGGCGACCCATTGCAGCTTGGCGTAGAACAGCACCAGCGCCAGCAGCCCCAGCCAGAAGATCGGCACGGAATAGCCGACAAGGCCGATGATGCGCACGATCTGGTCGATGACGCTGCCGCGCCGCACGGCGGCCAGCACGCCAAGCGGCACGCCGATCACCGAACCGATCAATGTTCCCAACGTCGCCAGTTCGAGCGTCGCCGGAAAGGCGCGGCGGATATCGGTCATCACCGGATTGGTGGTCAGCACCGAGGTGCCGAAATCACCGTTCAGGGCATGTTTGACATAGATGTAGAACTGCTCGACCAGCGGCAGGTCGAGGCCCATCTCGCGGCGCGTTCGTTCGACGACGTTGGCCGGCGCCCGGTCGCCGAGCACCGCCAACACCGGGTCGATCGGGATCACGCGGCCGATGAAGAAGGTCACCGCGAGCAAACCGAGATAGGTCGTTATCGCGATGACCAGGAACCGGGCGATAGATGAGGCCACGGCAACGGCGCGGGCGCCGCCGCGCCCTGCCGTCACCTCGCTTTCAGCCACACTCATACGGCGCGTCCGCCGGCGTCGCTCCCCGGCATCACTCTTTCGAGACGGGGCCGACGAAGTTGGTGTCGAAGCTCGGGCCGAGCGCAAAACCCTTGAGGTTCTTGCGCAGGCCGGCCACTTCCAGCTGCTGGTGGATGATGACGAAGGGGCTGGTATCGAGGATCTTCTTCTCGAGATCCTGGTACATTGCGGCGCGCTTGGCCGCGTCCTTCTCGAGCAGGGCGGCTTCGGTCTGCTTGGTCAAGTCCGGGATCTCCCAGGCGTTGCGCCAGGCCAGCGTCTTGGTCTTGCCTTCATCCGAATTGTCGGGGTTGCTGGCGAAGGTCTGGGCGTTGGAGTTCGGATCGAAATAATCCTGGCCCCACTGGCCGATATAGATGTCGTGGTTGCGGGCGCGGTATTTGGTCAGCGTCTGCTTGCCGTCGCCGGGGATGATCTCCAGCTTGATGCCGGCCTGTCCCAGCGTCTGCTGGATCGATTCCGCCATGCCCGTCGTCGGCTGCCCGGTACGCACGTCCATGGTGACGCTGAAGCCGTCGGCGAGGCCGGCCTTGGCGAGCAGTTCCTTGGCCTTGGCGACGTCGAACTTGAACGGGTTCTCGTCCAGTTCGCCGAGCACGCCCTTGGGCAGGAAGGTCTGGTGGATCTCGCCGATGCCCTTGAGGATGGTCGAACTCAGGGCGTCGTAGTCGACGAGATATTTGAACGCCTGGCGAACCTCGGGCTTGGCGAGGTTCGGGTTCTTCTGGTTGAGGCTGATGTAATAGACCGTGCCCTTCGGCGCGCTGGTGGTGGTGAGGTCGGCATTCTTGGCAATGGCATCAAGGTCGTTCGGCTCAAGATTGCGGGCGACGTCGATGTCGCCGGCTTCCAGCGCCAGGCGCTGGCCCGAGCTTTCCTTCATATTGCGATAGATGACGCGGGCAAGCTTGGCTTTTTCGCCGTAGTAATTGTCGTTGCGCTCCAGCACGACGGCCTCGTTGGCCCGCCATTCGCGCATTTTGAAGGCACCGGAGCCGGCATAGCCGGTCTTCAGCCAGGCGTTGCCGAAATCATTGTCCCATTTGTAGTCGGCGCTCGGCGTGACCGCAGCGACATGCTCCTTGACCAGCTTGGCGTCGACGACCGAAGCGACGGTCGCCGAAAGGCAGTTCAAGACGAAGCTCGGCGCATAGGCCTTGTCGACGGTGAACTGGAACGTCGTGTCATCAACGGCCTTGGCCTTCTCGGTGACGTTGCCGCCATCGATACCGAACTGGCCGATAATAAAGGCCGGGCTCTTGTCGAGCTTGATGGCGCGCTCGAACGAATAGGCGACGTCGGCCGCCGTGATCGGATTGCCGGAGGCGAATTTGAGGCCGGGCTTGAGCTTGAATGTGTAGGTCAGGCCGTCGTCGGAGACGCTCCAGCTTTCGGCGAGATCGCCCTTGACCTTGGATGTGTCGCTGAGGTCGAGGCGTACCAGAAGATCATAGGTGTTGCCGGTGACCTCTGCGGTCGACAATTCGAATGCTTCGCCCGGATCCATGGTGATGATGTCGTCGATGGCGAAACCCTCGACCAGCGTGTCGGCGGGCGTGACCGCGAAGGCAGGCGCACCGGCCAGAAGCAGCGCGGACATGGCCGCGCCCGCGAGCAAGAAGCGGGAGCGTAGAGCAAACTTTTCCATCATCATTTTAACTGTTCCCTGTTTTTGTTGACCTGAGTTCCCGGCTCAGGGTTGTGGCATTTCTTGCCGCGTCGAACGGTGATCCCCGGACCGTTGTCTTGGCAATTTTTTGTGCGGTTCCGGTTCACCATATCCGGCGGTTTCGAGCGCGGCAACGAGCATTTGCAGAACGGTCGATTGGGCCAGACCGGCGGTGCGAAAATCCGGCTATTTCAGCGCGGTAACCAGGTCGGCGTCGGGAAAGCAGGTAGCGGAACGGCCGTTGCTGGCCTGCCATTTGCCGATCGAGCGGCGCGTCTTGAAGCCAGGCAGGCCGTCGGCGCTGCCGACATCGTAGCCCTTAGCTTCCAGCGCCCGCTGCAGGGCGGCGATGTCGGAGCGGTAGAGCCCGCCGACCGCGCCCCAATTGCCCGAGAAATTGCTGTCGCCATGGGCGATGCGATCGGCGCCATGGCCGATGAACAGGGCATAGAGATCGCTGGTGTTATACTGCTTCAGCACATAGAAATTGGGGGTGACGATGAAGGCCGGGCCGCTACGCCCGGCCGGCATCAAAAGAAAGCCCTCGGCTTTCAGTTCGCTCGCCGGGAACGGTTTACCCGACACACGCCTGATGCCCATATCAGCCCATTGGGAAATCTTCTTGCCCTGGTCCGGACCTTCGAGCGAGCACGAGACGCTGTCCGGCACAGTCACCTCGAAGCCCCAGCCGCGGCCCCTGACCCAGCCATAATGGACGAGATAATTGGCGATCGATGCCAGTATATCGGGCGTCGAAGTCCAGATGTCGGTGCGGCCGTCGCCGTCGAAATCGACGGCATGCTTGAGGAACGATGTCGGCATGAACTGCGGCTGGCCAAGCGCGCCTGCCCAAGACGATTTCATCGCGCCGACCGGGGCAAGCCCGCGCTCGACGATCTCGAGCGCAGCCAAGAGCTCGGTGCGGAAGAATTCCTTCTTGGTCGACATGAACGCCTTGGTGCCCAGCACCTCGAAGGCGTCATAAGGCATTTTCGCCGCGCCGAAGCCGCTCTCGCGGCCCCAGATCGCCAGCAGCACTTCGCCAGGCACGCCGTAGCGTTTCTCGATCGCGGCAAGAGTCCTAGCGTTGGTCGCCTCGCGGGTGCGGCCGCCGGCGGTCACCGCTCGGACTATCTTTTCAGCGAAATAGGCGCCCGGCGAACCGAACTCGGCCTGATGCTGCTTCTGCGGCGTCGTCGCCTTCTCGCCCGGCTTCACCAGGTCGGGCAGCTTCAGGTTCGGCTTGACGCCTTCGAAGGCGGCATCGAAGGTTTTCCTGGAGATGCCTTTGGCATTGGCTTCGGGCCAGAGGTCGTTGCCAAGCCAGGCGCGGAACTGGTCGTCGATCTTTGCCGCCGAGGCGGGGTTGGCGAGGAGGAAGGCGAGAAAAAACGCGACGGCCAGCCTGCGAAGTCGGCGTCCTGTCGCGCCCCCCTCTGTCCTGCCGGACATCTCCCCCTCCAGGGGGGAGATTGGCTGTCGCGTCTGTTTTCGCCAATCTTCAACGTCGCAAGCTTGGCGGGGATGTCGAGGCTGCCGATCTCCCCCCTGGAGGGGGAGATGTCCGGCAGGACAGAGGGGGGCGCGACGGAACGCAATCATCTCGGAAGCACTCTCCCCGCAACTCGCCTCAAAACACCGTCCGCGAGCGCAGTGCGGCGGCCAGCGTGCCTTCGTCGAGATAATCGAGTTCGCCGCCGACCGGAACACCGTGCGCCAGGCGCGTCACCTTGATGTCGAAGCCGGAAAGCTGGTCGGTGAGGTAGTGCGCGGTGGTCTGGCCCTCGACCGTGGCGTTGACGGCGAGGATCACTTCCTTGACTTCGCCGCCGGCGACGCGATCGACCAGCGAACGGATGTTTAGCTCATCAGGACCAATGCCGTCGAGCGGCGACAGCGTACCGCCGAGCACATGGTAGCGCACGTTCATGGCTGTCGCCCGCTCCAGCGCCCAAAGGTCGGCCACGTCCTCGACGACGATGAGCGTAGTGGGGTCGCGGCGGGGGTCGGTGCAGATCATGCATGGATCCGAGGTATCGACATTGCCGCAGGTCGAGCAGATGCGCACCTTGTCGACCGCCTCGCCCATGGCGGCGGCGAGCGGCGCCAGCAGCTGTTCCTTCTTCTTGATGAGGTGGAGCGCGGCGCGGCGTGCCGAACGCGGACCGAGCCCCGGCACCTTGGCCAGCAGCTGGATCAGGCGTTCGATCTCGGGACCGGCGATTCGCTTAGACATCGCACCGGTTTAGGATTTTTCCGCACGCTTTGGAACAGTTGAGCGGCCAGGGGCTCCGCTCTTCCCTTCTCCCCTTGTTGTGGGAGAAGGTGGATTGGCGCGCAGCGCCAAGACGGTTGAGGGGTGTTGGCCGAAGCGCCGTCGATGCCAAGCTGGAGCACCCCTCATCCGACCTCGCTCCGCGAGGCCACCTTCTCCCACAAGGGGAGAAGGGAAGGCCGACGTCGCGGCCAGTGCTGCCGTCCTCAGTTTTCTTCCAGTGGCCGGGTCTGGCCGGCGATCATCGCGCCGATGGCGTCGGTGTTCTCGGGCGTCGCCTCGAACGACATTGTCGGCTCTGCCGGCGCGGCCTGGAAGGAGGTGACAGGCCGCTCGCTCACGGTTCCGCCAAAACGGGCCGCATCCGGCTCCTGCATTGGTTCCTGCAGCGCAACAAGCATCGGCTTCTCCGCCGTCGCCTTCTCCGGGGTCGCCATTCCGGCGGTCACCCTTGTCTGCTTTGCCGGCAGCGATGCAGCGGCGGTCACATAGGTTGCCTTGGCGAATGTCGGCTTGACCTCGCGAGCCGGCTCCGCCGAGGCGACAAGTATGGCCTGAGCGGCAGGCGCTTGCGGCTTGGCCTGGGCCATGGCGACCACCGGTTCGTCCGGCAGCGGCTGCCAGTTGCGGCCGCGCTTTTCATAGAAGGCATTGCCGCCGGCGACCATGGTGTAGTGCATGTTCTTGTAGGGGAAGCGCAGGCCGGCGGTGTGGAAGAACATGGTGTTCTTCAGCTTGGCTTTGCGCTCGCCCTTGAGCACCGCCTCGGCGGCCTCCTCGACGTCGGGCATCGCCTTCGAATTCATCGGCCGTGTCATGACGCCCGGCGCGAACTGGCCGCGCTCGCCAACCACTTCGCAGATGGTGCTGCCGTGCTTGCCGGACCGCAGCCGGTTCATCACCACCGTGCCGACCGCAATCATGCCGTCACGGCTCGACCGGTTGGACTCGAAGAACATCGCCCGCTCCAGGCACTCCTTTTCCTTCGGCGTGGAATTGTAGGAGCGCGAGCTCAGGAAACTCGGCGTAATAGCATCGGTCAGGCTGGACATGCCGTGCGAGGCGGTCTGACTGCAAGCGGCCAAAAACAGCGGCGAGATAACGACGCCGAGCCGCAACGGCGTCTTCCATCGGGTAGAGACCAACAGGTGTCCCCTCAATTCTGCTGCCAGCCCGCCCCTGGTTGCGGCAAGAATGAGACACTTTCAGGCAAAAAGATGGCTAAAGCGTTATTAAGTGTGGGGAGTTGCCTAATAGACACAGCTGGCGGTAGAGCGAGCACTGGGCCGCTGCACTCTTCGGCCACTGTAACGGCATACCGATTGACTAGCGCGTCGCGTTCGACCGGCCTCATGCGACGCGCTTTAGGTTCTTGTTTTGATGCATGTCGTTATCGCAAAACCGCTGCACACTTTTGCGCGACATGCACTAGCCTTAGAACGGCAGTTTCATTCCCGGCGGGATCGGTAGGCCCGCGGTCAGCGCCCTGGTCTTCTCCTGCATGATCTGCTCGACCTTGGTCCTGGCGTCGTTGTGGGCAGCGAGAAGCAGGTCCTCGAGAATCTCGACCTCGTCTTCCTTGAACAGCGACGGGTCGATCTTCAGCGACTTCATCTCGAATTTGCCGGTCAGCGTGACGCTGACCAGGCCGCCGCCGGCCTGCCCGGTGGCTTCCAGCGTAGCGATCTCATCCTGCATGGCCTGGAACTTGGCCTGCATTTCCTTTGCCTTGCCCATCATGCCGAGAAGGTCTTTCATCGCACGGTCCTTTGCAGTTGGTGCTGGTTGTTTCAGGTTTCGTCGTCGTCGGCCGGCGGCTCGACCGGCACTTCGGCCTCGTCGGCTTCCGGCGCGTCGGGAATGCGCACGTCGATGATCTTGGCACCGGGAAAGCGCGCCAGGATGGCGGCGACCGTCGGGTCGCTCTTGGCATCGAGGAAGGCGTTTTCGCGCTTTGTCGATTCCAGCTCGGCCAAGGTCTGGCCGCCCTCGTCCTTCGACAGCGACACCAGCCAGTTGCGGCCCGTCCAGGCGCGCAGCTTGGCGGTCAAATCATTGAGCAACATCTTCGGCGCATCGTCGGTCAGGCTGACGTCGATACGACCGGGCTCGACGCGCACCAGGCGCACGCAACGCTTCACCAGCACCTTGAAGGCCATGTCGCGCTGGGCGTCGGCAAGGGCGACAATGTCGGCCAGCGATTTCACCGGCACCGGCGGCGCCTCGACCACCGGCTCCGGCGGAGCAACGAAGTTGGTCGGCACGGGCTCGGCCTCGACCAGGTGCATCGTCTCGACCAGGCGCATCGTCTGCGCGCCGCCATTGGCCGTCGGCATCCGCGCCTGCGCCACGGCGCCGGCACCACCGCTTGCAGGCGCATGGTTTGCGGGGCCGGGGCTTGCCGGCGTGCCATTCACGCGCGGCGCAGTGCCCGGCAGGGTACCGCCGTTCTCCAGCGATTTCAGCGCCTCGTCCAGCGTCGGCAGGTCGGCGGCATGGGCCAGCCGGATCAGCACCATCTCGGCGGCGCTGACCGGGCGGTTGGAGGTCTGCACCTCGGGAATACCTTTCAAGAGCATCTGCCACGTCCGCGACAGCACCTTGACCGACAGCATGCTGGCGAAATCGGCGCCGCGCCGGCGCTCGTCCTCGGACAGCGAGGCGTCGTCGATGGCAGCCGGCACGAAACGCAGACGGGTGACCAGATGGTTGAACTCGGCAAGGTCGGTCAGCACCGCGGCAGGATCGGCGCCGGTATCGTACTGGGCACGGAATTCGGCAAGTGCGGCGGCGACGTCGCCCTTCATGACATGTTCGAACAGGTCGACGATGCGGGCACGGTCGGCAAGGCCGAGCATAGCACGCACCGCTTCGGCGCTGACCGCGCCGCCGCCATGGGCGATCGCCTGGTCGAGGATCGACTGCGCATCGCGCATCGAGCCTTCGGCCGCGCGCGCGATCATCGCCAGCGCATCGTCTTCGACTTCGATGCCCTCCAGACCGGCTATCCTGGCAAGGTCGGCCTTGATCATTGCCGCATCGATGCGCCTGAGGTCGAAACGCTGGCAGCGCGACAGGACGGTGATCGGCACCTTGCGGATTTCGGTGGTGGCGAAGATGAACTTGACGTGCGGCGGCGGCTCTTCCAGCGTCTTCAGCAGGCCGTTGAAGGCCTGGTTGGAAAGCATGTGCACTTCGTCGATGATGTAGACTTTGTAGCGCGCCGATACCGGGGCGTAGCGCACGCGCTCGATGATGTCCCTGATGTCGTCGATGCCGGTATGCGAGGCGGCGTCCATCTCGATGACGTCGACATGCCGGCCTTCCATGATCGCCTGGCAATGCTCGCCGAGCACGGCAAGGTCGACGGACGGCTGGTCGACGGTCGATGTTTTGTAGTTCAGGGCCCGCGCGAGTATGCGCGCGGTCGTCGTCTTGCCGACGCCACGCACGCCGGTCAGCATCCAGGCCTGGGCGATGCGGCCGGTGGCAAAGGCATTGGTCAACGTGCGGACCATCGGCTCCTGGCCGATCAGTTCGGAGAAATTCGACGGTCGGTATTTGCGCGCCAGCACGCGGTAGGCGGCAGGCTTGTCCAATTTCCCGGCCTCGTTTCCGGCTTCGCTCATTCGCCCGTTAAGCTCCAAGGGCTGCCATTGGAGGCGGCCGATTCCTGCGCATAGTTTCGCCCGCACGGCTTGGCGCCGTCAATGTCGGGGCAAAAGGCGAAGAGGCGGGAGGCTGGAACAATGACCCGTTCCGGGCTCGTTAGGGCTGCTTCCTTCCGGACCTGACCCGGTTGGCGAGTGGACCGTCCACCACCAACCTCCCAGCCTCCATATCGGCAATCCGGCGATGAAATGCAAGTGCGGATGATAGGGCCTTGAGCGACGGCGAAAGCTGAAACCAAAAACCCGCCTCGGCGGGCGGGTCGTTGGTGCGAAATAATCACCATAGCGAGATTAGTAGCATAGCTGCCGGCACAAAGCAAGAACAAAATGTGGCCGCGATCAAAATCGTTGACCTCGGCGGGGCAGCGCCAACCTGATGCAATTTGCCCGGGCCCTCACTTCTTCGCGCACAATCAGCGCCGCGACGGCCAATGTTGCTTGCTGCCCCTTGCGGCCCTTCGGAAGCCGCTCTAGCGTCGATGGAGTTCAAAAAACATCAAAAGTGAGGGAAACGCCGATGTTGCCGGGCCTCAAGGCCGGATTCACGCTTGACGCCCAGCTGGAAGCCGACAGCGAACAGCTGATGTGGCTCGGCCTGTGCGAATTGCGCGTCATGAACGACCGCCGCTGGCCATGGCTGCTGCTGGTGCCGCAGCGGCCGGGCATTGAGGAAATCCACGACATGACGCCGCTCGACCAGGCGATGCTGACCTTCGAGACCAACATGGTGGCGCTGGCGCTGAAGCGGGTGACCGGCTGCACCAAGATCAACACCGGCGCACTCGGCAACATCGTGCGCCAGTTGCATGTGCACGTCGTTGCGCGCTCGGAAGGCGATCCCGGCTGGCCCGGCCCGGTGTGGGGGCACGGCCTGCGCGAGCCCTACCAGCGCTCCGACCTTCGCAAGTTTGCGGAAAAGATCAAGGCAGCGCTATAAGCCTCTCCCGTGTCCACCTTGAACCTTCCCGAGTCCGCATGAGCTTTCGCCTGTTTGACGCGCCCTTGCGCGAGCCGAGCCAGTTCGTCGGCTTCGCCGGCAACATTATCGACCGGCAGTCCGAAAACCGCGCCGACGATTCCGTCGAAAACGCACTCGCCGATCCCTCGGCGCGGCTTTTGCTGATGCGTGGCGGCCGGCTCTATCTGAAGCTTGCGCAAGGCGCATTCGACCCCTGGTTCGGCGTGGCCGAATGCCGGCCGCTCGAAGCATCGCTCGAAAACGGCGTCCTGCTCGGTTTTTCCGAAAGCGGCCCGGTGCTGGCGCTGCCGGCCGGGGTCGAGCCCGAGCAGCTTCCCGAGACGATCAAGGCGATCGACTATCGCTCGGTCTATATGCAGGGGCTGATCGACGAAGCGGCGGCCGGCGCGCTGGCGCAAGGGGCGGCGCTGCTCGCCTGGCATGCCAGCCATCGCTTCTGCAGCAAATGCGGCACCGAGGCCGAGATGCGGGCGGGCGGCTACAAGCGGCATTGCCCGGCCTGCGGTACGGAGCACTTTCCGCGCACCGACCCGGTGGCGATCATGCTGACGGCAACACGCGAAAAATGCCTGCTCGGCCGCGGCCGGCATTTCGGGCCCGGCATGTATTCGGCGCTCGCCGGTTTCATCGAGCCGGGCGAGACGATCGAGGCGGCGGTGCGCCGCGAAACGCTGGAGGAAGCCGGCATCAGGCTCGGCCGCGTTGTTTACCACGCCAGCCAGCCCTGGCCGTTTCCCTATTCGCTGATGATCGGCTGCTTCGGCGAACCGCTCAACGACGATATCCAGCCCGACCTCAACGAGCTGGAAGATTGCCGCTGGTTCTTTCGCGACGAGGTGCTCTCGATGCTGGCCCGCGAGCATCCGGGCGGCCTGGTGACACCGCCGAAGGGGGCGATCGCCTATAACCTCATCCGCGCCTGGGCTGACAGCGCGTGACACGAAGACATCGCAGGAGCAAAAAATGATCCGTCACACCGTCGTGTTCACGCTGAAACACCCGCCGCATTCGCTCGAGGAAAAACGGTTCCTCGCCGACGCCAAGAGGATTCTCACGGCGATAAAGGGCGTCACGCATTTCGAGCAGTTGCGGCAGGTCAGTCCCAAGAACGACTACCGCTTCGGCTTCTCGATGGAGTTCGCCGATCAGCGGGCCTATTCCGGCTACAACGACCATCCCGACCACGTCGCCTTCGTCCGCGACCGCTGGATCCCGGAAGTCGAGGCGTTTATGGAGATCGACTACGTGCCGCTCGGCTGGGGCTGAGACTGGAAAGCGGCGCTCTAAAAAATTAATACCCGGCGTCGCGATCCACCACATTTTCCAGCGCTTCGCCGCGCTCGAAAGCATCCATCTGACGCAGCATGATCGGCGCCAGGTGGACCGGATCGGAGGTTGCCGCCGCATGCGGCGTCACGAACACTTTCGGATGGCTCCATAGCGGGCTGGTCTTCGGCAGCGGCTCGACCTCGAAAACGTCGAGGCTGGCTTCCTTCAGCGTGCCGTCGTCCAGCGCGCGCAAAATGTCGGCGTCCTTCTGCAGCCTGCCGCGCCCGGCATTGATCAGCACTGAGCCGCCGAGGCCGTTGCGCTTCCGCAGCTCCTTCAGCACGCCGTGGTTGATGATACCGTGCGTCTGTGGCGTCAGCGGCAGCAGCACCACCAGGATGTCGGTGGCGTTTAGGAACGGGATCAGGCCGGCCTCGCCCGCGTAAGTCGAGACACCTTGCATCGGCCGATCGCTGCGCGACCAGCCATTGACGGGAAAGCCGAGCGACAACAGCACCGATGCCGCCGCGCGGCCAAGCGTGCCGAGCCCCATAATGCCGACCGAGATGTCGCTGGCCGGCCGCTGCTGCGGTTCATGCCAGATCTTCTTCTGCTGCTGGGCGCGGTAGAGCATGCCTTGGCGATGGTGGTCGAGCACCCGCCAGACGACGTATTCGGTCATGTACTGGGTCAGGTTGTCGGCCACCACCTTAACGACCGGTACGTCGGGCAAGGTGGGATCGGCGAAGATGTGGTCGACGCCGGCGCCGATCGAGAAGATGGCGCGCAGATTGGGCAGCGACGACAACAGGTTCGGCCGCTGTTTCCACACCACAGCATAGGTAATCGAGGGATCGCCGGCGCCATTCGGCTCGAGCACCACCTCGCGCTCCGCCGACAGCAGTTCGCGCCAGCGCAGCGGATGAATACCGGTGAGGGCAAGCAGGATGCGGCCTTTTTCCATTGTGGATTGTTTTTCCCTTTTTACCAACAGCGTTCGCGTTCCGACGCGCAAGGCGCGGCAGCGTTTTGATTTTGTGCATGATCTCTGGCGAAAATCTACTCGCTGACGATGCCGACCGGCGCCGTTTCGATCTTGAAGGCGGCCGAGATCAACGCCTTTGTATAGTCGGTCCGCGGGTTGCCGAAAATCTGTTCGGAAGGACCGGCCTCGACGATCCTGCCGTTGCGCATGACGATGACTTCGTTGGCGAGCGCGCGGATGACCCTCAGATCGTGGCTGATGAAGAGGTAGGCGAGGTCGTGCTTGGCCTGCAGGCTGCGCAAGAGGTCGACGACCTGCGCCTGCACGCTCATGTCGAGCGCCGAGGTCGGCTCGTCCAGCATGACGAAACGCGGGTTGAGCACCATTGCGCGCGCGATGGCGACGCGCTGGCGCTGGCCGCCGGAGAATTCGTGCGGATAGCGGTTGCGCGTCGCCGGATCGAGGCCGACTTCCCCGAGCACGTCGACGATACGCTCGTCGCGCGCATCAGGAGACAGCTTCGGCTCATGGATCTTCAACCCTTCCTCGATGATCTCGGCGACCGACATGCGCGGACTGAGCGAACCGAACGGATCCTGGAAGACGATCTGCAACTCGCGCCGCAACGGCCGCATTTCGTTGAAGGACAGCTGATCGATGCCGCGTCCGTCGAACTGGATGTTTCCGGTCGACGAGATCATCCTGGCCAGCGCCAGGCCGAGCGTCGTCTTGCCTGAGCCGGATTCGCCGACGACGCCAAGCGTCTGGCCGGCCCGCACGGTGACGTCAATGCCGTCGACCGCCTTCACATTGTCGACGGTGCGCCGGAAGAAGCCCTTCTTGATCGGAAACCAGACCTTGACGTCCTTGCCGACCATCACCGGCTTGGCGGCCTGGTTGGCCGCCGGCGGCTTGCCTTTCGGCTCGGCGGCAAGCAGATGCCGCGTGTAGGCGTGCTGCGGATTGGCGAATATCTCCTTGGTCGGGCCGGTCTCGACGATCTTGCCCTTGGTCATCACGCAGACCCGGTCGGCGATCTTCCTGACGATGCCGAGATCGTGGGTGATGAACAGCATCGACATGTTCTTGCGGCTTTTCAGGCCGGCCAGCAATTCGAGGATCTGCGCCTGGACGGTGACGTCGAGCGCCGTCGTCGGCTCGTCGGCGATCAAAAGTTCAGGCTCGTTGGCCAGCGACATGGCGATCATGACGCGCTGGCGCTGGCCGCCGGAAAGCTGGTGCGGATAGGCGTCGAGCCGCTTCTCCGGCTCGCGGATGCCGACCTCGTGCAGAAGTTCCAGCGTGCGCGCCTTGGCTTTGCGATCCCCCAGGCCCTGGTGCAGCTTCAATACCTCGACGATCTGCTGCTCGATCGTGTGCAGCGGGTTGAGCGAGGTCATCGGCTCCTGGAAGATCATGGTGATCTTGTTGCCGCGCACGCGGCGCAAGTCTCTCTCGTCCGTGGCAAGCAGGTCGGCGCCGAGGAACAGGATCTTTCCCGACGGGTGGCTGGCGGTCGGATAGGGCAGCAGCTTCAGAACCGACAGCGCGGTGACCGACTTGCCGGAGCCGGATTCGCCGACCAGCGCCACCGTCTCGCCCTTGGCAAGGTCGAAGGAAATATGGTCGACGGCCATCGACTGGTCGCCGGCTTGCGTGAAGGCGACGCTGAGATCCTGGACCGAAAGCAGCGGGGTGTCGCTCATCTGAACGTCTTGCGCGGATCGAAGGCGTCGCGGGTGGCCTCGCCGACGAAGACAAGCAGCGACAGCATCAGCGAGATGACGACGAAGCCGGAAATGCCGAGCCATGGCGCGTTGAGATTGCGCTGCGCCTGCTTCAACAGCTCACCCAGCGACGCGGCGCCGGGCGGCAGGCCGAAGCCGAGATAGTCGAGCGAGGTCAGCGTCGAAATCGAGCCACTGAGCAGGAAGGGCAGGAAGGTCAGCGTCGCCACCATGGCGTTGGGCAGCAGATGCCGGAACATGATGGTGACATTGGACACGCCGAGCGCGCGCGCCGCATTGACATATTCGAAATTGCGGGCGCGCAGGAACTCGGCCCGCACCACGCCGACCAGTGCCACCCAGGAGAACAGCAGCATCAATCCGAGCAGGATGAAGAAGCCGGGCGGCAGGATGGCGGCGACGATCAGGAGCAGGTACAGCACCGGGATGGCCGACCAGATCTCGATGAAGCGCTGGAAAAGAAGGTCGGTCCAGCCGCCGAAATAGCCCTGCAGAGCGCCGGCCGCCACGCCGATCAGCGCCGAGCCGGCGGTCAGGATCAGGCCAAACAGCACCGATATCCTGAAGCCGTAGATGACGCGCGCCAGCACGTCGCGGGCCTGGTCATCGGTGCCCAGCCAGTTCCAGTTGCCGACGTTGCAATTGGGGTCTGCCTCGCCTTTCGGATACTGGTTGCAGCGCGTCTTCTTGTCGTAGAGCCAGGACGGCTTGGTCGGTGCTGCTTCGGGAATAGCGTTGTTGACGGTCTGGTAGGAGTAGCGCACCGGCGGCCAGATCATCCAGCCATTGGCGTTGATCTCGTCCTGGATCACCGGATCGCGGTAGTCGGTGACCGCATAGAAGCCGCCGAACTTCTCCTCGGGATAGGCGACCAGGACCGGAAACAGGATCTCGCCTTTGTAGGAGGCGATGATCGGCCTGTCGTTGGCGACCAATTCCGAAACCAGCGACAGCACAAACAGGAACAGGAATATCCACAACGACCAGTAGCCGCGCCGGTTGGACTTGAAGTTCTGCAGGCGCCGCTGGTTGAGCGGCGACAGAAAGGGCCGCGCGATCCGAGCCGGCGCCGTTTCGGCTGAGGCCTGCGCCATCAGACGTCTCTCCGCTCGAAATCGATGCGCGGGTCGACCCAGGTGTAGATCAGGTCGGACAGCAGCCCGACGAACAGGCCAAGCAGCGAGAAGATGAAGAGATTGGCGAACACCACCGGATAGTCGCGCTGCACCACCGAGTTGAAGCCGAGCAGGCCGAGGCCGTCGAGCGAAAATATGTTCTCGATCAGCAGCGAGCCGGTGAAGAAGGCCGAGATGAAAGCACCGGGAAAACCGGCGATGACGATCAGCATGGCGTTGCGGAAGACGTGGCCATAAAGCACCTGCCGCTCCGACAGGCCCTTGGCGCGGGCGGTGACCACATATTGCTTGCGGATTTCCTCGAGGAAGGAATTCTTGGTGAGCAGCGTCGTCGTGGCGAAGGCCGACAGCACCAGCGCGGTCAGCGGCAAGGTCATGTGCCAGAAATAGTCGACGATCCGCTGCGGCCAGGACAGCTGGTCCCAATTGTCGGAGGTGATGCCGCGCAGCGGAAACCAGTCCCAGAACGAGCCGCCGGCAAACAGCACCATCAGCAAGATGCCGAACAGGAAGCCCGGAATGGCGTAGCCGACAATGACGACGCCGCTGGTCCAGACGTCGAAACTGGACCCGTCCTTGACCGCCTTGCGGATGCCGAGCGGGATCGAGATCAGGTAGGATAAAAGCGTGATCCACAGCCCGATCGAGATCGACACCGGCATCTTTTCCAGGATCAGGTCGAGCACCGAGATGTCGCGGAAATAGCTGTCGCCGAAATCGAAGCGGAGATAGTTCCACAGCATCATGCCGAAGCGCTCGAGCGGCGGCTTGTCGAAGCCGAACTGCTTCTCCAGCTTCTTGATGAATTCCGGATCGAGCCCTTGCGCGCCGCGGTATTTCGAGCCGACGTCGCCGGCGACATCGAAATTGGCGCCGCCGGCATCACCGCCGCCGCCGCCGAGGCGATCGCTGCCGCCCTGGTTGGTCAGCCTGGCGATGACCTGCTCGACCGGCCCGCCCGGCGCGAACTGGATGACGGCAAATGACACCGCCATGATGCCGAACAGGGTCGGGATCATCAGCAGGATACGGCGCAGTATATAGGCGCCCATCAGGCTCTCTGCCTCGCTTGTGCGAAAATCTCAGGCTTTGCCAATTTTTGCCGCCTTGTCTTTGTCGAACCACCACGACGTCTCGACCGGAAAGTCGTAATCCGGCTTTTGAGCGGGAAAGCCGAACATATCCCAGAAGGCAGCCCGGTGATTCGCCAGATGGTATGTTGGAATCCAGTCTAGCCGCGCGCGCAAGACCCGATCGAGCGCGTTGAGCGCTGTGACGAGTTCGATCCGGCTCTGCGCCTTGCCGGCTGCCTCGATCAGCGCGTCGATGGCTTTGCTTTCCGTGCCCGGATAGTTGCGCATCCCCGGCGTTTTCGCCATCCGGGAATTGTAGAGGATTTCCAGGCCGTCGGCAGTGGGCGTCGCCCCGATCAACCAATGTAGCATGTTGAAATCGAAATCGTAGTTGCTTTGCCGCGCTTCAAATTGCGTCGAATCGACCTGCCGGATCGAAGCGTCGATGCCAATCGCCTTCATATTCTCGGACCACGGCGCGAAAATGCGAACGAGACCCTCGTCCTCGGCCAGCATTTCCACCCGCAGTCGCTCGCCCTTCTCATTGACGACGAAATTGCCCGCTCGCTTCCAGCCGGCTTCGGCAAGCAGTCTCGAAGCTTCGCGCAGCAGCTTACGGTCGTGACCGGAACGGTCCGAGACGGGTTGCACCACCGGTTCGCCGAAGGTTTCCGGCGGCAACTCGGCTCTGAACGGCTCAAGCAGTTTCAATTCCTGAGGCGAGGGCAGGCCCTCGGCCTTGTAGTCCGATCGTTCGAAGTTCGATTGCGAGCGCTCGTAGGAGCCGAAAAACAGTACCCGCTTGGTCCATTCGAAATCGAAGCAATAGGCGATCGCCTGTCTCACGCGCACATCGCGGAATTGCGGCCGGCGCTGGTTCAGCGCGACAGCCTGCATGTCGGGCGATTTCTCGCCGGGAAATTCCCGTTTGACGACCCTGCCGTCCTTCAGGGCCGGAAAGTCGTAACCGGTCGCCCATACCCGCGCGGTGAATTCCTCGCGAAAATGCGTATCGCCTTTCTTGAACGCTTCAAACGCTGCCTGGCGATCAAGATAGAAATCGATACGGATACAGTCGAAATTATTAAGCCCGCGGTTCACGGCGAGATCGCGCCCCCAATAATCGGCGACACGTTCATATTCGATAGTCTGCCCGGCCACGACCCGTCCCATCTTGTACGGCCCGGAGCTGAGCGGCGGGGTCATCGTCGAGGCGTCGAAATCATTGGCCGTATAGAAGGCTTTGGACACGATCGGCATTACGGCGATCGCGAGGATATTCTGCGCCGACTGTTTGCCGTTGAAGGTAAGGCTGACAGTAAGCGGATCGATTGCGACCGCATCCGTCATATGCCGCAGCGCTTGGGAAAGGTTCGGGTGTCCCCGGTCTTTGTAGAGGTTCAAGGCGAAGGCAACGTCCTCAGCCGTCAGCGGCGAGCCGTCATGGAAGCGTGCTTGTGGCCGCAGGCTGAAGCGGAAGCCGTTGCGGTCCTGCGACAAGGTAACGGATTCGGCAAGCACGCCGTAGATCGCATCCGGCTCATCGAGCGCCCTTGCCATCAGCGAATCGAAACAGAGCTCGGTGCGCGGCGGCGAATCCCCCTTCAACACCAGCGAGTTCAACGTGTTGAAAGTCAGAAAGCTCTGATTGAGGGTGGAGTTCGGCGGGCCGAAATTCATCCGGCCGCCCTTGGGAGCGTCTGGATTGACATAGTCAAAATGCGTGAAATCCGGCCCGTATTTGAGATCGCCAAAAGCTGACAACCCGTGCAGTTTCACGCCGGTCGGAATGGCCGCGAAAGCTCGGCCTGGCAGCAGTGCCGCAGCGGCGGCAGCACCGCCCAGGGCGAGGAAGTCGCGACGAGGCAGCGCTGCCATCAATTGCCGCTCTTGTATTTGGCCGCCAGCGCCTTTTCCTTGTCCGGGTCGATCCACCAGGAATTCTGGTCGACGCCTAGGTAGCTTGGCTGCTTTGCCGGAATGCCGAACTTGTTCCAGTAGGCGACACGAATTTTTCCCAGGTGCCATTGTGGGATCATGTAATAATTCCAGAGCAACACTCGGTCCAGCGCATGGGTGGCCACCATGAGATCGTCCCGATCGGTGGCAAAGATCACTCGGTCGATAAGCGCGTCGACGACCGGGTTCTTGATCCCCGCCAAATTGCGTGACCCGGAGGTATCGGCTGCAGTGGAGCTGAAAAAATGGCGCTGTTCGTTGCCCGGCGAGTTGGATTGCTGGAAGCCTGCAAGCGCCAGCATATCGAAATCGAAGGCGCGGGTCCGGTTTGTGTACTGGCTGTCGTCAACAATACGCAGCGTCGCGTCGATGCCGAGGCGTTTGAGATTATCGATCAAAGGCGCGGCAACGCGTTCGTCCACGGGATCGTTGCCCAGAAACTCGATCCTGAACGGTTCGCCGGTCTTTTCATTGACCAGCTTGCCGCCTCGGTTGATCCACCCCGCTTGCTTCAAAAGCTCATAGGCTTTCCGAAGATTTTCACGCCCCGACTGCGGCGTGTTGTAGACGGGCAGCTTGAACTCCTGGGTGAATAGTTCGGGCGGCAGCTTGTCGCGATATTGTTGCAGGATTTCCAATTCCTTCCCCTGCGGCAGGCCGCTTGAGGCCAAATCACCACCTTCGAAGTAACTGTCCGTGCGCGTATAGGCGCCGAAGAAGATGGTGCGGTTCATGCTCTCGAAATCGTAGGCGTGGGTCAGAGCCTCGCGCACGCGCACGTCCTGAAAAAGCGGCCGGCGCGTATTCATGACATAGGCCTGCATGGGTTCCGGCGACGTCGTAGGATATTCCGCTTTTATGACGTCCCCCGCCTTGATGGCCGGGAAATTATACTCGACTGCCCATCGCTGGGCACGTGACTCAGGGCGAAGATCCTGGAATCCGCCCTTGGTGAAGGCCTGCCAGGAGGCATTGTCGTCGAGAAAATAGGTAAAACGCTGCCTGTCGAAATTCTCGCGGCCGATCTTCACCGGCAGTTTGGCCGCCCAGTAATCCGGCACGCGCTGCCAGACGATTTCCGAGCCCGGCTTGAAGCTGGCGATCTTGTAAGCTGCGGAGCCGAGCGGCGGCTCCTGCGTCGGCCTTGTGATATCGCGCTTCTTGCCTTTGGCATCGGTGCCTTCCCACCAATGCTTGGGCAGCACGACGAGATCGCCGAGGATCTTCGGCAGTTCGCGGTTGCCCTTCTGGCTGAAATGGAACTCGACCTCGCGATCGGAGATCGCGACCGCGTCGGTGACGTTCTCGAAATAGCGGCTGTACATCGGGCTGTTGGCCTTCAGCACCTGGAACGACCAGATCACGTCCTCGGTGGTGATCGGCTGGCCGTCATGCCATTTGGCCCGCGGATCGAGCCGGTAGGTCGCCGAGGAATAGTCGGCCGGATATTTGTAGGCGTCGGCGATCAGCGTATGGCTGGTGCTGCCCTCGTCGGTCGCCTGCTCCATCAGCGTGTCGTAGAGCAGGCCGCCGCCGAATTGGGCGAAGCCGGCGGCGAACGAACCCTGCACAATATAGGGATTGAAGCTGTCGAACGTGCCGAGCACCACCGAATTCAGCGTGCCGCCCTTCGGTGCATCCGGATTGACGTAGTCGTAGTGCTGGAAGTTGTCGCCGTATTTGGATTCGCCAATCAGCGAGGAGGTCGTGCGCCATTCGTCCGCAAAGGCGGCCTGCAGGCCGCCGGCAAAAGCAGCCAGCATCAGCACTGATTTCAGAAGCGTCCGCGCTCGGCCAACCGTCATGCGTTCTCCTCTCTGCGATATAGCGCCGTCACGATATAGCGTTGGGGCCCAATCTAGATCATTTGGCGGCGCTGAAAACCGCAACCGAGCGGCTTTGTCGTCGCATATGCATTTTTCCTAACGAAAAAGCCGGGCTGAACCCGGCTTTTTCAAGGATAATGTCATTACAGTTTTGTTATTTTGCGGGCGCAGCCGGCGCCGGGGCGGCTGGCGCGGCGCCTTCTGCCGGTTTGGCCGGAGCTGCACCTTCGGCCGGCTTGGCGGGCTCATTTTCGGCCGAGGCGCCGGGCGCCGGCAGCGGCTTCGGATTGTCCGACAGCGTGCGCAGATAGGCGATGACGTTGGCGCGGTCCTCATCCTTCGGCAGGCCGGCGAAGCCCATCGCGGTGCCCTTCACGAACTTCTTCGGCGAGGTGATGAAGTGGTTGAGATTGTCGTAGGTCCACTTCTCGCTGCCGCCCTTGGAGAACTCCTTCATGCCGGCCGAATAGGCAAAGCCCTCATGCTCGGCGACCGGACGGTCGATGATGTCCCAGAGATCGGGGCCGACCTTGTTGGGGCCACCCTTTTCGCCGGAGTGGCAAGCCTGGCATTTCTTGAAGATGGCGGCGCCCGCTTCGGCGTTGGCAGTGGTCAGCAGCTCGGCAATCGGCTTCACGGCTGCGGCGGGAGCGGCCGGGCCGCCTTCGGCGGGCTCGGTCGCCTCGATGGCGAAGCCGGGCTTTTCCGGCGCCGGCGAGGCAAACAGCGCGTCGGACACGATGCCAACGGAAAAGACGATGAACACGGTTCCGAGGAGACCGGCGAGCAGCTTGTTGACTTCGTTGGAATCCATACGCCCCATGCTCCCTTTCCGGCGGACCGATCCGTCCACTCCGTCCGTCGGTATCGTGATCCACCCGGTGGAACCGGCCAAATCGCGCGGAAACTAGGTCTTTTGCTCCGGCGTTGCAACACCTATAAGGGCGCTGCCAGTGAGACCTTTTGCCACTTTGTCCTCCTCTTTTTCGAGCCCTTTGCCCGCCTCATGTCCACGCTCATCCTGATCCCGGCCCGCATGGCCTCGACGCGCCTGCCGGGCAAGCCGCTGGCCGACATTGCCGGCACTCCGATGATCGTCCACGTCGCCCGCCGCGCCGCCGAAGCCGGGCTCGGCCGGGTGGTCGTCGCCACCGATACGCAAGGCGTTGCGGAGGCGGTGCGCACGCACGGTTTCGAGGCGGTGCTGACGCGGGCGGACCACGAAACCGGCTCCGACCGCATCTTCGAAGCGCTGGCCATTCTCGACCCTGGCAACAGCGTCGAGACGATCGTCAATGTGCAGGGCGATCTGCCGACCATCGACCCCCTTGTTATCGGCGCCGCGCTGAAGCCTTTCGAGAACGCAGCGGTCGATATCGCCACGCTCTGCGTCGAGATCGTCCGCGACGAGGAAAAGACCAATCCGAACGTCGTCAAGCTGGTCGGCTCGCCACTCTCGGCGACACGGCTCAGGGCGCTCTATTTCACCCGCGCCACCGCGCCCTGGGGCGAAGGTCCGCTCTACCATCACATCGGCCTCTATGCCTATCGCCGCGCCGCACTCGAACGCTTCGTTGCGCTAAGGCCGTCGCCGCTGGAGCGCCGCGAGCGGCTGGAGCAGTTGCGGGCGCTGGAGGCCGGCATGCGCATCGATGCGGAGATCGTGCAGTCGGTGCCGCTTGGCGTCGATACGCCGGGCGATCTCGAACGCGCCAGGGCGCTCCTTTCCAACTAAAAAATTCTTCCCCCAATCCCCGAGACTCTGCGCATGGCTGAAAAGACCAACAAAATATCCTTCCAGGGCGAGCCGGGCGCCAATTCCGACACCGCCTGCCGCAACATGTTCCCGTCGATGGAGCCGTTGCCGTGCCCGACCTTCGAGGACGCCTTCAATGCGGTCGAGACCGGCAAAGCCGATCTGGCGATGATCCCGATCGAGAACACCATTGCCGGCCGCGTCGCCGACATCCATCACCTCTTGCCGGAATCGAAGCTGCACATCATCGGCGAATACTTTCTGCCGATCCACTTCCAGCTGATGGTGCTGCCCGGCGTCAGGCGCGACGAGATCAGGACCGTGCACAGCCACATCCACGCGCTCGGCCAATGCCGCAAATACATCCGCAAGAACGGCTGGAAGGCGACGGTTGCCGGCGACACCGCGGGCGCCGCCAAGATGGTCGCCGCGATGAAGGACCGCACCATGGCCGCGCTGGCGCCGGCGCTGGCCTCGACCCTCTACGGACTCGACATCATCGAGGAGAATGTCGAGGACACCGACAGCAACGTCACCCGCTTCGTTGTGCTGACCAAGAACAAGCAATGGGCCGAACGTCCCTCGGCCGACGCCAGGATGATGACGACCTTCATCTTCCGCGTCCGCAACGTGCCGGCGGCGCTCTACAAGGCGATGGGCGGGTTTGCCACCAACGGCATCAACATGACCAAGCTGGAAAGCTACCAGCTCGGCGCGTTTACGGCGACGCTGTTCTACGCCGACATAGAGGGCCATCCCGACGATCCGCTGGTCAAGCTGGCACTCGACGAGTTGCGCTTTTTCTCGCGCGAAATGCGCATTCTCGGCGTCTATCCCGCCAGCGCCTCGCGCGAGCAATGGAAGGTGGCGGATTAGGATCCGGTCAGGTCAGGCCGAGCTTGTTCTGCTTGGCCGGCTTGCCGCATTCGCGCCGGCTGATCGACCGGTTCATGGCGTCGATCTTGCCGCTTGCCTGGTCGGCGTCGCGTTTGGCTTTCGAGCGCATGTCCGGCGTGAACGGGCCAAAGCCCGTCGCCGGGTTGGAGAAGGACGGCTTGGCGTCCACCGGCAAATGATATTGCTGCGCCAGGCCGTTTCGTTGCGCCAGCAATTGATCGCAAGGCACCTTGTCATATTGCAGCGAGGACTGGACGTTTTCGTCCTGCCGTTCGGACATCGAATTGCCGACGCAGCCGGCCATCGCCAGGCAAGATGCCAAGACCGTCATGTTCCAGCGCATGAACGTGCTCCTTGTCTTTCGCGGCTGCGGCTTCTCATGCGCAGCGGCAGAAGTCTTAGCCAGATTTTACGCTGCCGGAAAGCAAGCTTGCCACTACGGCCAGCCCTTCGACCGGTTGGCGGCGATCCTGCCGGATGATTGTTGCCTGCAGCGACAGGATCGAAAAGCCGTCGGCATCCAGAACCCGCTCTACATAGCCTTGCGAATGCGCGTAGCGGCGCGACGGCTGCAGGGCGAAGCCGGCGCTGTCAGACGATTCTCCGCCCGGGAGCGTCTCGACGGAGAACGCAAACAGACCGCCGCCGGCAAGCATTCCGGCAATCTTGTTCACCACCTTGTCGAGTGCGCCGAGATAGATGAACACATCGGCCGCCGTCACCAGATCGGCTTTCGGGCCAGAATAGCAAAAATCCTGCAGGTCCGTCTTGACGAGCAGATCGTAGACGCCTTTGGCGCGCGCCTGCCTCAGCATGCCGGTCGAGATGTCGTAACCCTCCAGCCGGTCGGCGATCGGCCGCAGCTTCTGGCCCATGAGGCCGGTGCCGCAGCCGAGATCGAGCACCAGCGAAAACCGGCCCGGCCGTGCCGCCCGGATGGCGCGGTCGAGACATTCGGGCAGGCGATAGCCGAGCCTGTCGACCAGCTCAGCCTCGAAACTCCCGGCATAGTGGTCGTACAGCGTCTCGACGAAGGCGCTGGGCGGCGCCTGTGCCGCCGCCGCCCTGCCGATCAATTGCAGCTTGAGCACCGCGCCGAGCCTGTCCGCCGGGTCGAGCCGCAGTGCCGTCGTCCAGGCCTGCGCGGCACGATCGGGCGCGCCCGCCGCCTCCTGCATCTCGCCGAGGCGGAACCAGCCGGCTGGCCATTGCGGCGCCAGTTCGAGCGCGCCGAGCAGCAATTCCGCCGCTGCCGCATGATCGCCGGATGCATAGAGCATTTCGGCATAGTCGGCGCGGCGGTCGGCGGTCAAATCGCCGGACGAGGTCTGGAGCGGTTTCATGCGATCGGGTTCCGCCGGGTGTTTGCAGCCGGCTTGCGCTCTATGCTGGAGTCAGCAGTGACTTACAACAGGCTTCCCGCGCCGGAATTAGCGCCTATCTTGGGGCCATGCGCGCCAGCGACCTGCTTCATCCCCGGCCGGAAGGGCTGTATTGCCCGCCCGGCGATTTCTTCATCGACCCGGTGCGGCCGGTCAACCGGGCGCTGATCACACATGGCCATTCCGACCATGCCCGCTCCGGCCACCGCTCGGTGATGGCGACGCAGCAGACGCTCGATATCATGGGGCTGCGCTACGGCGACAGTTTTGCCGGAACGACGCAAGTCGCCGTGCTCGGCGAGACGATTGCGCTTGGCGGTGTGGCCGTCAGCTTTCACCCGGCTGGTCATGTGCTTGGCTCGGCCCAGATCAAGGTCGCGCATCAGGGCACATGCATCGTCGCGTCCGGCGACTATAAGCGCCAGAAGGACGCGACCTGCGAGCCGTTCGAGCCGCTCAAATGCGACGTCTTCATCACCGAGGCGACGTTCGGTCTGCCGGTGTTTCGGCATCCGCCCGATACCGAAGAGATCGCCCGGCTGCTGAAATCGACCGAGCAGTTTCCCGAGCGAACGCATCTGGTCGGCGCCTATGCGCTGGGCAAGGCGCAGCGCGTCATGCGGCTGCTGCGCGATGCCGGCTACGAAAAGCCGATCTACATCCACGGCGCGCTGGCCAAGCTCAGCGAGTATTACCAGAGCCAGAATATCGATCTCGGCACATTGGAACCGGCGACCGTCGAGACCGGCCAAAAAAGCGACTTTGCCGGCGCCCTCGTCGTCGGCCCGCCATCCGCCTTCGCCGATCGCTGGGCGCGGCGTTTTCCCGATCCGATGTCGTGCTTCGCCTCAGGCTGGATGCGCATCCGCCAGCGCGCCAAGCAGGGCGGCGTCGAGCTGCCGCTGATCATTTCCGATCACTCCGACTGGGACGAACTGACGGCGACGATCAAGGAGACCGGCGCCGAAGAAATCTGGGTAACGCATGGCCGCGAGGAGGCGCTGGTGCGCTGGTGCGAGCTCGAAGGCATTGCCGCCCGGCCGCTGCATCTCGTCGGCTATGAGGACGAGGGCGATTGATGGTGTTTTTGGATCCAGCAATCGCCGGTACGGCGCTCTACGGCGCCCCCCTCTGGCCTGCCGGCCATCTCCCCCTCAACGGGGGAGATCGGCAGCTTTGGTTTTGCCGCTCATCCTGCAACGTTGGAAATTGGCGAAAGCAGTCGCGACAGCAAATCTCTCCCCTTGAGGGGGAGATGTCCGGCAGGACAGAGGGGGGCGCGACAGAACGCAAGCCTTTCCCATTGGCGCGCCGCTCATGAACCGCTTCGCCGAGCTTCTCGACCGGCTGGTGCTGACGCCGTCGCGCAACGGCAAGCTGACGCTCTTGACCGATTATTTCCGCAGCGTCGAGGATCCGGACCGCGGGCTGGCGCTGGCTGCCATCACCGGCGATCTGTCCATCGCCGCGGTCAAGCCGGCGATGCTGCGCACACTGGTGATCGAGCGCATGGATCCGGTGCTGTTCGGCTATTCCTACGACTATGTCGGCGACCTGGCCGAGACCGTGTCGCTGGTCTGGCCGCAGGCGCCGGTCGACATTGCGAACCACGAGCCGACGCTGGCCGAGGTGGTGGCGAAGCTGCAGGCGGCGAGCCGTTCCGACGGGCCGCAGGTGCTGGCCCGGCTGCTCGACAGCGCCAGCACTTCGGCGCGCTTCGCCATCATAAAGCTGGTCACCGGCGGCCTGCGCATCGGCGTCTCGGCGCGGCTGGCCAAGCAGGCGCTGGCCGATTTCGGCAAGGTCGAAATCGCCGAGATCGAGGAACTCTGGCAGGGGCTGACGCCGCCCTATATCGGGCTGTTCGCCTGGCTGGAGGGTAAAGCGGAAAAACCCAGGAAGACGGCGCTGGCGCTGTTCAGGCCGGTGATGCTGTCGAATGCCGTCGGCGACGGCGACCTCGAAAAGCTCGACCCGGCCGACTACGCGGCCGAATGGAAATGGGACGGCATCCGCGTCCAGGCGGTTTGCGAAGGCGGCATTCGCCGGCTCTATTCCCGCACCGGTGACGACGTCTCCGGCGCCTTTCCGGATCTTGCCGAGGCTATGGATTTTTCAGGAGCCCTCGACGGCGAGCTTCTGGTCGGTGACCCCAGGCAGGCGACGGGCACGTTCTCGGACCTGCAGCAGCGGCTGAACCGGAAGAGCGTGTCACCCAAGATCCAGCAGCAATACCCCGCCTTCATGCGCTGCTACGATGCGCTGCAGATTGGTAACGAGGATTTGCGCGGACTTCCCTTCCGCGAACGGCGCGGCCGGCTCGAGGCCTTCGTCAGGACACTCGATCCGAGCCGCTTCGATCTGTCGCCGCTGGTCGAATTCAGCAACTGGCAGGCACTCGAGGAATTGCGCCGCAAGCCGCTGCATCCGGTTATCGAAGGCGTCATGCTGAAGCGCTGGGATTCGCCCTATGTGGCCGGGCGGCCGAAGGGCCCGTGGTTCAAATGGAAGCGCGATCCGCACACGGTCGACGCGGTGCTGATGTATGCCCAGCGCGGCCACGGCAAGCGTTCGAGCTTCTATTCCGACTACACATTCGGCGTCTGGTCCGGGCCGGAAGGATCGGAGGAGCTGGTGCCGGTGGGAAAGGCCTATTTCGGCTTCACCGACGAGGAACTGAGGCAGATCGACAAATATGTCCGCGACAACACGATCGAGCGCTTTGGCCCGGTCCGCTCGGTGCGTGCCGACCGCAGGAACGGGCTGGTGCTTGAGGTAGCCTTCGAAGGGCTCAACCGCTCGACGCGGCACAAATCCGGCGTCGCCATGCGCTTTCCGCGCATTTCGCGGCTGCGCTGGGACAAGCCGGCGGCGGAAGCCGACCGCATCGAGACGCTGCAGGCGCTGCTCGATAGTTAACGCATGTCGCGCAAAAAGTGTGCAGCGGTTTTGCGGTAACGACATGCATCAAAACAAGAACCTGAAGTGCGTCGCATGAGGCCGGTCCGAACGCGACGTGCTTTAGGGAACGACTGAAACGCGGATCTCGTAGATGTCGACCGACTTGCCCTGCTTGTCGAAGTCGGAATTGATGGCGATGGTGCCGGCAGCGCCCGGACGCTTGTCGGGAAAGCGCACGTCGAACAGATATTCATTGCGCTCGCGACCGACGGCATAGCGCTTGCGGCCGCAGTCGCCGAGTTCGCCGAAATTGCAATCGACGGAAATCTGCGTCTCCTGGCCCTCCTCGGAGCGCGCGATGATGTCGAATGTGGCATGCTTGCCGGCCAGTTTTTCCAGCACGCCTTGTCCGACGTCGAAGCTGATGGCCGAGCCGGATGCGCCCGAGCGGATGCGCAGGAAGGAACCGCTTTCGTCCTGGATAACGTCGGCCTTGGCGTCCGACGGTGCATTGACCTGCGTCGGGTCACCCGGCGAAAAAACGTTGATCCAGTCGCGCGCCTCGTCCTGCTCGCCCTGCTTCGGCGGCGAAGCGGTGTCGTCCGGCGTGAAATCTTCGCCATCGACCGTTGGCGGCGCTTCCGGTGGCGCTGTGTCGAGCTCGGTCGCCGATTTGAAGACGCCGGTCTGGTTGGCGAAATAAAGGCCGATGCCGGCGGCTGCGAGCAGCGTCACACCGAAGAAGATCGCGGTCAAGGGCAGGCGCCGCCGCCTCGCCCGCCGGTCGTCGCGGTCGGGCGTCACTTCCGCATCGTCGGTTTCGACGTCGGCTTCGGTCGGAACCGAGGCCCCCATGTCGATCACCGGCGCCTCGGGAACAGGCGCATCGGGCATGATGTCGGGAACGACCGGCAGGACGCGCGACCGCGGCGCATCGGATTCGGGCGGCTGCGCTGGACCGTCAACGACGACATCGGGCGACGGCGCGGGCTCGGCTTCGGTTTCAGTTTCAGCCGGAGGCTCCACCGCCGGTGCTGCCTGCAAACTGTCGGTCGGCGCGGCGACGTCGGCAACCGCCGGCAGGAATTCCGATTCGATTTCGGTGATCTTCGCCTGGACCGCCTTGCGGCGCTTGATGGCGACCTCCACCGTGACGTTTGGATTGGCCTGCAGGGCACGGTCGAGTGCCGCGAAAGCCGATCGATAGACCCGCTCGCGAAACGCCCGGTCGTCGGCATTGCCTTTCTCGAAGGCATTGCGGATCGCTTTTTCGATCGCGTCCAAGCGAATTCCCTCTGCAATTTCACTCACTTTGTCATGATCGTTAGCCGCAGGCGACCAATCAATCAACAAGCGAGCGGCCGCATTCTGCCTTGCCGAGGGGCACAAAGCTCATTTCGGTGATTTTCGGTAAAGGAATCAACATTTTTCGCTGATTTTCCGGTCACCGCGGCGTGCCGCCTGCCGGCGCGGCATCGCACGACCTATGCCGGATCGATGCGGCGGCTGCCCTTGCGCGCCCGGTCGCGACAGAGACGAATTGCCAAACCTCGTCCTGAATTCGCGACTGCCATCTTGAATTCGCGGCCGGTTGCGTCTATCACGCAGCCCATCTTGGAAGCTCGGCTTCCCGGGCCGCTTTAGCTCAGTTGGTAGAGCACATCATTCGTAATGATGGGGTCAGGTGTTCGAGTCACCTAAGCGGCACCA
Organism: Mesorhizobium sp. M0040; assembly: GCF_040323505.1. Lineage (NCBI taxonomy): Bacteria > Pseudomonadati > Pseudomonadota > Alphaproteobacteria > Hyphomicrobiales > Phyllobacteriaceae > Mesorhizobium > Mesorhizobium sp. M0040. The sequence goes on along the minus strand of NZ_JAMYVA010000006.1, from coordinate 82,587 downwards.
AAATTCTCGATGAATTAAACGGGACCATTTCACAGATCAACTTGATGGAACGTCGCCGTCGCCCAGCGACGCCACGGTCTTCAGCGCGCCGTCGAGCATGTCGCCCTTCTCGTCCTTCAGTGCTGCTTCGCGCAGGCGCCGGATCCAGTCGGCGGCGTCCGGACGGCCCTTAAGCAGGTCGAGCGCCGACAGCACCCGGTCGAATTTCGACTGGGCGCGGGCGTGGGTGTCGCTGTAGCCCTTGATCAGCCGGCGGCAGTTGAGGATCTCCGTGCCAAGCGCGTAGTCCTGGCCGACATGGCCGAGCGCCAGCGCATACCAGCGCTCGAGATGGGCGGTCTCGACCTTGTGGCGCAGCAGCCGGCGGCGCCAGCGGCGCAGGCCGCCGATGAACCACAATGCGGCAAAGCCGGCAAAACTGTCGGTGCGGATATGGCGGCCGCGGTTGATGCGGCGGTCGAGGAAGGCGGCGAGCTTCGGCCGCGCCTCGATGTAGCTGCCGAGCCCAGCCGGCAGCGTGCCGCAGAATTCCTCGATGCGCGGATGGAAATATTCGGTCACCTGCAGGACCGAGCCGTCCTTGACGCCAACCTCACGGCGTACGCGTCGGTCGCGGCTAGAGCGCGTCTTCAGGTCGGCGACGCGGATCATGTCGTCGTAGCACATCGCGTTGGCCAGATGCTTGGCGGCGGCGATCGACAGCGCGTAGGCGTGTTCGGCATCGTCCAGAGCGACGGCCCGGTCGAGCCTATCGAGATACTCGCCGCCACAAGCAACGTCCTGATAGTCGACCACTTTTTTCAGGCCGCGAAGCGCCATGTCGCGCACGGGTACAGGCAGCGTGGCGACGCGCGCCGCCAATTGTTGCCAGCCCTTCAACAGGCTTTCCGGGCCGCTGACTTCTGTCGCGGCGCCCGAGCCGGTTTCAGCGGCCGCCGGCTGTGCAGTCTTGTCGCCCGAAGGCGCACTCGCGATGCCGCGCGCCCGATCGTAGGCGGCGCCGAAGGCGGCGAGGCTGGCCTTGACACCACGGCCGCCGGCACTGACCTCCTGCTCATAGCTTTCGCGACTGAACGGCAAGGCGTCGGAGCCGGCCAGCGCGCCGAGCAGGCTGGCCGAGATCATCGAGCCATTGTCGGCGGCGATCTTCTCCATGTCGAAGGCAATGAAGCGCTTGGCCGCGGCTTCCGCCGTGGCATGCACCTTGGAGGACGAGGCGCGGCCGTCGCCGGGCTCGATCTTCTCCGAGACCGCGGCGATGCGGTGCGACGAGGCGATCAGCGTGGTGCGCTCGGGCGTGACGAAGCCGCGGATGATGGCGCGGCCGGCCTCCATCAGTTCGGCGGCAATCAGGATGTCGACGTCGCCCTGCGACGGCGACAGCGCGAAGACCGGCAGGCGGCCGGTGTCGCGGCACATTTCGACATAATAGATGGTGGCGCCGGTGCGCTGGGCGACGCCGGCGACCGAGGTCGATTGCGCGACGTAGCCGTTGCGCTCGGCGACGTCGGTGATCCAGTCGGCCAGCACGCCACCGCCCTGGCCGCCGACCGCCAGCACGGCGAGCTTGATGACGCGCTCGTCTTCGGGGGCGCCGGCTTTCGAGCGCGATGAGGGCACGGCGTCAAGCATCGGCGAATATCAGGCGCCGGCTTTCACGGCGCCGCTGCAAGAGACTGATCGCGGCGCGACGCGCGGCTTCAAGGAAACGGTCCCAGCGGCTCGGATTGTGCACGACATCGGCGCGGTAGAAGGACGGGCAGAGCACCGCCGCATCGGCGACCTCGCCGCAATTGCCGCAACCGACGCAGCTTTGGTCGATATGCGCCACCGGATCGTCGCGCAACGGATCGTTGAGCGACTTCACCGAAAGCGACGGACAGCCGGACAGCCGCATGCAGGCATGGTCGCCGGTGCAGATATCTTCGTCGACACCGAATTTCGGCTTGACTATGCGCGTCCCGCCCTTGATCGCCTTGTCGACCAGCGGCTTTTCGCGGCGCTGCCGGTTGAGCATGCATTCGGACGAGGCGACAATGACTTTCGGGCCCTTCTCGTCCGTCGTCAGCGCCTCGCGCAGCGTGTCTTGCATCTTGGTTACGTCGTAGGTGCGGTCGATGTGGCGCAGCCATTTGACGCCCATGCCCTTCACCGCCTCGGTGATCGGGTGCTTGGTCGACTTGGTCTTGTTGCCGGCGCGGGACGACAGAATGTCCTGCCCTCCGGTCGCGGCCGAATAGAAATTGTCGACGATGACGATGACGCCGTCGTTCTTGTTGAACACGGCATTGCCGACCGAGGAGGTCAGGCCGTTGTGCCAGAAGCCGCCGTCGCCGACGAAGGAGATCGAGCGGCGCTTGGCATCGGGCGAATTGAACGCCGAAGCCGAGGCCGGCCCCAGCCCGTAGCCCATGGTAGTGGCACCTAGCTCGAAAGGCGGCATGATCGAGAACAGGTGGCAGCCAATGTCGGAGGCGATGTGGTGCTTGCCCAGCTCCTGCTCGACCAGCTTGGTGGCGGTGAAGATCGGCCGCTCCGGGCAGCCGACGCAGAAGCCGGGCGGCCGGCCCGGGACGACGTTGATCAGGTCGGCGGTGTCGAGCCCGTCGCCGATCTTGTTCGGCGCGCGGACCTCGCTTGGCAGCAGATGCGGGATGGTGGAACGCAGGAACGATCCGATGCCGTCGAGCATCACCTGGCCGGTATATTCGCCGGCCATAGGCAGATGTTCCTTGCCGACGAGCTTGGTGCCGCGGCCGGCCTTGTGCAGCATCGCGGCAAAGGCCTGTTCGATGTAGTTGGGCTGGCCTTCCTCGACGACGAGGACGGCGTCCTTGCCTTCGCAGAAAGACAGGAACTCGTCGTCGACTAAGGGATAGACGGCGTTGAGCACATAGAGCGGCACGTCGGTGTCGCCATAAGTGTCGGCGAGGCCGAGCCGCTGCAGCGCCCGGATGACCGAATTGTACATGCCGCCCTGCATGACGATGCCGACCGAGCCGTGCTCCGGGCCGAAAAACTCGTTGATCTTGTTGGTGCGGATGAAATCCACCGCCGCCGGCCAGCGTTTCTGCACCTTTTCCTTCTCGTGCAGGAAGGACGCGGGCGGCAGCACGATGCGGCCGGTGTCGCGGCGCGGCGCCTCGAGCGCATCGGCCACAGTCATTGCCGGGCGCTTGTTGTCCTTGGCGATGAAATGGCCGTGGACATGGCAGCAGCGAATACGGACCTGCAGCATGACTGGCGTGTTGGAAACCTCGGACAGCTCGAAGCCGTCCTCCACCGCCTTGACGATCGACGGCAGGTTCGGTCGCGGGTCGAGCAGCCAGACCTGGCTCTTCATGGCAAAGGCGTGGCTGCGCTCCTGCATGATCGAGGAGCCTTCGCCGTAATCCTCGCCGACGATGATCAATGCACCGCCGGTGACGCCGCCGGAAGCGAGATTGGCGAGCGCGTCGGAGGCGACATTGGTGCCGACCGTCGACTTGAAGGTGGCCGCGCCACGGATCGGATAGTGCACCGATGCCGCCAGCATGGCGGTGGCGGTCGCTTCCGAGGCGCTGGCCTCGAAATGCACGCCGAGCTCGCCCAGGATATCCTGCGCGTCGGCCAGCACGTCCATCAAATGGCTGATCGGCGCGCCCTGATAGCCGCCGACATAGCCGACGCCGCATTGCAGCAGCGCCTTGGTGATGGCGAGAATGCCTTCGCCGGAAAACTCCTCGCCGGCGCCGAGCCTGAGCTTTTCGACTTCCTTGGCAAAAGACCGTTCGGCCATTTTGGGCTCCTTCCGTTACCGCCCCGATGGCGGCGCGTAAGATCAGATGTCGTGCTTGCGAATGTTCTTCAGCATCTTCTGCAATGTCGCGATCAGCGCCGCGTATTCGGCATCGTCGACATCGTCGAACATTGCCTCGAAAGCGTCGTGCATGGCCGGCCAGGCGCGCGCGAACTCGGCGCGGCCATCGTCGGTCAGGAACACATGGCGGATACGGCTGTCGGTGACCCCCTGCTCGCGCCGCACAAACCCTTGCCCCTCCAGCGTGTCGAGCGTCCGGCTCAAGGTCGACTGCTCGATGACGGTATAGACCGAGAGATCGTTGACGGTGACGCCATCGGTGACCGACAACACGGCCAGCGTGCGCACCTGCGGAATGGTCAGGCCCTGCTTGCGGAAATTGTCACGCAGGGTGGCGTTGTAGCGGCCCATGATGCGGTTCATCAGATAGGGCGCGAATTGCTGCAGGCCGATCTGGCCCAAAGTCGAGATGCGCTGGCGCTTTTCAACCTTCTGTTCCATCACAGCCTCCCCGCCAGGAGAAAGCCGGAGCCGCCGCCCAAGCCAGCACCCGGATGGGTCGAGGCACCGATGTGGTAGAGACCCCTGACCCCGGTGGCGTGATTGCGGCTCGTCTTGAACGGCCGCCACAGAAACGACTGGTCGATGGCCGAGGAACCGCCATACGGGTCGCCGCCAACCAGATTGATGTTCATCGCTTCCAGGTCGGCCGGCGAACAGGCGCGGCGTGCGATGACGCTGTCCTTGAACCCATCGATATGGCTGGCGAGGATCGCTTCGGCACGGTCGGCATAGGCTTCGCGCAGCGCCTCGGTCCAGCGACCGTCTGCCGGTGTTTGCAGTTTGCCGGCGGCATCGCCCTTGATATGCCGTGGCGCCTCGGGCAGTTGCAGCCACAGGACCGCCTTGCCGTCCGGGCAGCGCGATGGGTCGAGCGCGTGCGGCTGGCCGACGCACATGGTCGGCACCTCCGGCAGCATGCCGCGCACGGCTTCGTTGCAGGCCTTCGAGACGCCGTCGAGTCCCGGCGTCAGATGCAGCAGCGCGACCTTGTCCAGGCCCTCGCCGCGCCATGCCGGCGGCTTGTCCAAGGCATAGTGGATCTGGAAATTGCCCTTGCCGTAGCGGTATTTTTGCGCTGCCTCGACGTCGGCTTTCGGCGCCGCGTCGCCGAGCAGCCGCTCGTAGAGCTGGGTCGGCGTGACCGAGCAGATGACGCTCTTATTCACGTTGATCGTTTCGCCCGAAGCCAGCCGCACGCCGGCGGCGCGGCCTCCGCTTTGGACAATAGCCGCGACGTCGGCGCCGGTGCGGATTTCGCCGCCACGTTCCCTGATCAGGGCTTCGAAGGCGGCCAGCAGATTCCTGGCACCGCCCTTGACGATCGGCGCGCCGGCCGCCTCAAGCGCGAAGGCGATGACCTTGGCGATCTGGCCGGAGAACGCGTCCTCAGGCCCGAGGCCGGCATGCAGCACCCAGGGCGCCCACAGCGCGCGCATGGTTTCCGACTGGTAGGTGCTTTCCAGCCAACCGCGCGCCGGCACCAGCGCGCTGCCGAGAAAGGCGGCAAGGCCACGCGGGCCGCGCCGCCAGGCTTCACCCGCCAGCAACCTGGCCGTCGGGTAGGACCACAGGCTGCCACCGAGCAGTCCGAACAGCAGACCGGCGTTGCGCTCGATCTCGCCGACATCGTTTGCGTGCCGGTCGCCGTCGGCCGCGGCAAGCGCATTGATCGCCGCTACATTGGCGATACGATCGGTGCGCAGGACGGCATGGCTGCCGTCCGGGCGCAGCACACCGGTCGGCGTGGAGGTGTTGCAAAACTCCAGGCCGTGCCGCGCCAGATCCTTGCCCAGCGCCGCATAGGCCGGCGAGGTGATGAACAGGACAAAGGTCGTCGCCATCACGTCGTGGATGAAGCCGGGCGCGGTGATTTCTTCGGTGCGCATGCAGCCGCCGATGCGGTCGTTGCGCTCGAGCACCAGCACCTTCGCCCCCTTGCCGCCAAGCATCGCCGAACAGACCAGCGCGTTGATGCCGCTGCCGACGACGATGTGATCGGGAGCGCTCATCGATGCGTGCTCCTAGCCGGCAGGAGCTCAATTGCAGAGATTGGCGCTCTACGGCGCCGTAGAGCCGCAGCTTTGCAAGGCTGCCGCTCCCACTCCGTCACCACAGTGCCACTTCCACACATGATCTTCTCCCGAAGACCGCAGCTATCCTATTGCCTTGGCACCAACGCCAACGCGCGGATCGGGCTGCCGGTGCCGTGCTCGATCTTGAGCGGCGCCGCGATGAGGATCGCGCCTTTCGGCGGCAGCCGGTCGAGGTTGCAAAGGCTGGCGAGGCCGTAGCGGTTAGCCTTGTGCATCAGGCTATGCGCCGGGAATGGCGGCTCCATGCCGCCGGCCTTGCCGGCATCGGTGCCGATGGTCTCGCTGCCCCAGCCCTTGATGTCCTTGCTAATCAGATACTGGATGGCTTCGGCGGTCGGGCCAGGCGTGTGCGGTCCGGTCTCATTGGCGTTGAGGAACTCGGCTTCCGAGCCGTTGCGCTTATACCAGTCGGTGCGCATCACCACCCACTCGCCGGGGTTGATAGCGCCATGTTCGGCTTCCCATGCCTTGATGTGATCGACGGTGAGCAGGAAATCGTGATCGGCTGCCGCTTGCTTCGAACAGTCGATGACGTTGACCGGGCCGACGAAGTTCTGCGCCGGAATGGTGTCGGTGGCGCCGTCCGGATAATCCTTGCCGGTGATCCAGTGGTTGGGTGCGTCGAAATGCGTGCCCGAATGCTCGCCGAGCTTGAGCCAGTTCCACGCCCACCACGGGCCATTCTTGTCATAGGCGGAGATGGCGTGGATCTCGATCTTCGGCGTGTCGACCGCCAGTTCCGGCGGCAGCTTGATCAGTGGCGTGTTGGGCCCGAGCGGCGCCGTCAGGTCGACCACCTGGATGGCGCCTGAAAGCAGCTGGCCGGCGACTTCGCCTAGAAGTTGTTGTGTGTCCATGGTCTCTGTTCCCTCTTTCTCGATGGTGCTGAAGGCTCTCGCGGCCCTTAATATCCTACTAGACGAAAACATATGCATCTGCAATTATCTTTAAGCATAAAGGAAATGGGACGGGGCGTGAGCGAGTTCGACGCCATATTTGTCGGGGCAGGCCACAACAGTCTGGCATGCGCCGCGCATCTGGCGCTCAAAGGCTGGAAAACGGCAGTTTTCGAGCGTAATGCAACGATCGGCGGCGCCGTCCAGACGCGCGAATTGACGCTTCCGGGCTTCCGGCACGATTTCGGCGCGATGAATCTCAGCCTGTTCGCCGGCTCGGCCTTTCACAAGAAATATGCAAATGAATTGAAAACCCACGGGCTGGAATTCGTGCCGATGGCCGACTGTTTTGCCAGCGCCTTCCCCGACGGTCGCTGGTTCGGCGTCAGCAGCGACCTGGAAAAGACCGCCTCGAGCATGGCCGCTTTTTCCGACGCCGACGCACAGACATGGCGCCGTCTGGTTGCGGCATTCCCGGCGGAGGCCGAGCATCTGTTCCGGCTGCTGGGCTCGCCGATGAGCGGCCGTGCGCTCGCCGGCACCGCCTGGAACCTCTGGCGCAAGAAGGGTTTTGCCGGCGCGCTCGATACTGGTCGGTTGCTGCTTTCGTCACCCCGCGCCTGGCTCGAGGAGACTTTCCAGTCACCGCATGTCAGGGCGACGCTCGCCACCTGGGGCATGCATCTCGACTTCGCCCCCGATATCGCCGGCGGCGCGGTGTTCCCTTACCTCGAATCCATGGCCAACCAGTGCTTCGGTATGGTGCTCGGCAGAGGCGGCGCCGACACCATCATCCGCGCTCTGTCGGGCATGCTCACGGCCGCCGACGGCAAGATCGTCACCGGGGCTGATGTCGCCGAGATCACGGTTTCGGCCGGCAAAGCGACCGGCGTGCGGCTCGCTTCCGGCGAGACCCACACAGCCACCAAGGCCGTCATCGCCGGTGTCGCGCCCAAGGCGCTGACCGGGAAACTGTTGCCTAACGGATCGGGCGACACCGGCTTCGACACGGCCGTGAAAAAATTCCGCCACGCGCCGGGGACGTTGATGATCCATCTGGCGCTCGACAATCTGCCGGACTGGCGCGCCGGCGCCGAGCTTCGGCAGTTCGCCTATGTGCACCTTTCGCCGTCGCTCGACGCCATGTCGCTGACCTACCAGCAGGCGATGGCAGGCATGCTGCCGGATGAACCGGTGCTGGTCGTCGGCCAGCCGACGGCCGTCGATCCCTCGCGCGCGCCGGACGGCAAGCACGTACTTTGGGTGCAGGTGCGCATGCTGCCAGCCGAGATTGCAGGCGATGCAGCGGGCACGATCGCGGCGGCTCACTGGGACGAGGCTAGGGAGCACTACGCCGAGCGCGTCCTCGACATTATCGAGCGTTATGCGCCCGGCCTTCGTCGGAAGATCCTCGGCCGCGCCGTGTTCTCGCCCATCGACCTCGAACGCGAGAACCCGAACCTTGTCGGCGGCGACCAGATCTGCGGCAGCCATCATCTGGCGCAGAATTTCCTGTTCCGGCCGGCGCGCGGTTACGCCGGCTGGAACACGCCGGTCGGCAATCTGCACCTGACCGGGGCGGCAACATGGCCCGGCGCCGGCACCGGGGCGGGGTCGGGCTTCATGCTCGCGCAACAACTTGGCGGGAGGTAGGCTCCATTTTTCATCTAGGGTGAAGGAGGACAAGGCGCGGTTGCCCAAGGAGCCTGAACCCACCGATTGACAACGACACCGCGCATAAAAGCAACAGGGGAACGACCATGACAATCAACAGACGAGAATTGCTCGGATATGGCGCGGCCGCACTTGGCGCCACGGCGCTCGGCCTGCCGCAAGTCGCCAAGGCTGCCGGCGAACTGACCATCGCCTACAATGTCAATTTGCCGTCCTGGGACCCGACCACCGGGCCTTCGGCGGTCAACCCGACCATCCAGGGTCTCTACCAGTCGGTGTTCGACCTGTTCATCCCGCAGAAGCCGGATCTTTCTTTCGCGCCCGGCCTGCTCACCGAATGGGGCTGGAACGAGGATCGCAGCAAGATCATGATGACGGTGCGCGAGGGCGTCACCTGGCATGACGGCTCGCCATTCACGGCCGAAGACGTGGTCTGGTCGCTGCAGCGGGCGGGCGATGAAAAGACCGGCAACCCGATCCAGTTCGTCTGGAAGAACGTCAACAACTTCAAGATCGACGGCAACAAGATCACCGGCGACGTCGTGCAATTCGACCCGGTGTATTTCAAGTGGATGTCGTTCCTGACCGGCTACATCATGCCGAAGGCCTATTACGAAAAGGTCGGCGCCGAGGGTTTTGAGAAAGCCCCGATCGGCACCGGGCCCTATATGGTCGACAAATTCGAGCGCAACGCCTTCCTGCGGCTCAAGACCAACCCGAACTACTGGGGCGGCAAGCCGGCCTTCGAAAACGTAACCATCAAGTTCGTCACCGATGCGGCGAGCCGCGTCGCCGAGATCGAGTCCGGTTCCTCGCAGGTGACGCTGGAAATCCCCTATGAGGAATATGACCGCCTGATCGCCAAGGATGGACTTGCCGGCTCATGCAAGAACGTCTCCGACATCGGCATGATCTTCTTCAACGACATCGACGTGATGCTGGACAAGAACGTGCGCCAGGCGGCGGTGATGGCGGTCGACAAAAAGCTTTTGGTCGACCGGCTGCTGCGCGGTTACGGCCAGCCCATCGATACGCTGGAGACGCCGGAATACGAGGCCTACGATGCGTCGATCAAGGTGGAGCACAATCCGGACAAGGCCAAGGAACTGCTGGCCGCCTCCGGCTATTCGCCGGAAAAGCCGGTCAAGTTCACGATACAGACGACCAAGGGCTTCAAGCCCAAGGACTACGAGATGATCCAGGCAATCGTCGGCATGTGGCGCAAGGTCGGCATCGAGGCAACGATCGAGGTCTACGAGATCGCCAAGCACTACGAGCTGCGCGCCGCCGACAAGCTGGCGCCGGCGGCCTTCTACAATTGGGGCAATGCCATCGGCGATCCCACCACGTCGACCGGCTTTGCCATGTATGGCCCAAGCCCGCATTCGGTATGGGACAGCCAGGACCTGATCGACATGATCAATCCACTATGGGGCGAGAAGGACGAGGCCAAGCGCATTGCCGGCTGGAAGGCCGTCGACAAATACATCGCCGAACAGGCCTATGTGCTGCCGCTGATCCAGTATGCGCAGCCGATCGTGCATGCCAAGGGCGTCAATGTCGTGCAGCATGTGTCGGGCGCACTTCTGCCGGCGCTGATGAGCCCGGCCTGACATCGTGTGGAGGCACCCTGCCACAAGACGGTGTGCCTTCTTCTGCTACGCAGGCCCCCTCATCCGGCCGCTTCGCGGCCACCTTCTCCCCCGGGGGGAGAAGAGACTGGCTCAGCCGTTCGCGACTCTTCTCCCCTCGGGGAGAAGGTGGCCCGAAAGGGCCGGATGAGGGGGAGTACCTCAAATAAAAACGCATCAGGCCGGAAATGCTGCTGCAAAGATTCCTGATCCGTCTTCTGACGATGGCGATCACGCTGTTCGGCGTGGCCGTCGTCGTCTTCGTCGTCATCCGTGTCGCGCCAGGCGATCCGATCGCGATGATGCTGCCGCCCGGTGCAACCGATGCCGACATCGCGCGTCTGCGCGCGCTTTACGGGCTGGACAAGACCATCGTCCAGCAATTTTTCATCTGGCTGGCAGGTGTCATCAGGGGCGATTTCGGCACTTCGATTTCGCTCCGGCAGGATGTTCTGGGCCTGGTCTTCAACCGCCTGCCGGCGACGCTGGAACTCGCGATCGTCGCGCTTGTGATGGCGCTGGCGATCGGCGGCACGACGGCGACCCTCGGCGCGCGCGAACGCGGCACCGCGGTCGAAGCTGGCATCGACATCGCCAGCGGTGCGGCGCTCTCGATTCCCGATTTCCTGTGGGGTTTGGTGCTGATCCTTTTGTTCGGCGTGCTGGTGCCGGTTTTCGACATTTCCGGCCGGGTGTCGCCGCAACTCGATCTGCCCTTCGTCACGCAATTCTATCTGTTCGAAAGCATCGTACGGCTGCGCTTCGACCTGACCAGGGACCTGCTGGCACACATGCTGATGCCGGCGATTGCGCTGGCGCTGCCACTGGCCGCGATCATCTCGCAGCTGCTGAAACAGTCGCTGAAGGAAGTGCTCGACCTCGACTACGTCGTGCTGGCGCGGGTAAAGGGCTTTTCGGAAACGCAGGTCATCCTGCGCGAGGCGCTGAAGAACGCGGCCCTGCCGACGCTGACGCTGGTCGGCGTGCAGTTCACCTTCCTGATCGGCGGCACGGTCATCGTCGAACGACTGTTTTCCTATGAAGGTCTCGGCAACATGGCGATCGATGCCGTCATCAACCGCGACCTGCCGCTGATCCAGGGCATCGTGCTGGTCTTCGCGCTGCTGTTTGTGCTGATCAACCTTGCCGTCGACATGATGTACGCCCTGCTCAATCCGAGGCTGCGCCATGGATGAGGCCCGCATTTCGAGACATGGCTCGCGGGCACGCCTGTGGCTGGCCGGCGGCTGGTTGCTGATTGCGCTGCTGGCCGCAATTTTTGCGCCGCTGGTCGCACCGCAGGACCCGCTGGCGCAGGATTTGATGCTGGAGCGCCTGCCGCCGTTCTGGCTCGATGGAGCCGAGCCCGGCTACTGGCTCGGCACCGATAGTCTCGGCCGCGATCTCCTGTCACGGCTGATCTTCGGCGCCCGCATCGCCTTCATCGTCGCCTTCGCCGCCGCCATCGCGGCCTGCCTGGTCGGCTCGACGCTCGGCCTGATCGCTGGTTATTTCGGCGGCTGGGCCGACCGCATCATCTCGCGCGTTGTCGATGTCTGGATGGCGTTTCCGCCGGTGCTGTTTGCCATCCTTTTGGTCGCCGTGCTCGGCACCGGCTTGAGCTCGGTCATCATTGCCATTGCCGTCATCGACTGGACGCGCTTCTGCCGGGTGATCCGCGCCGAGACGATGGGCCAGTCGCGCATGGATTATGTCGAGAACGCCCGCATCGCCGGCTACGGCCGCATCGGCATCATGCTGTGCGAGGTGCTGCCCAATGTGGTGCCATCGATCGTCGCGCTGCTGTCGCTGGAGATGGGCATTGCCGTCATCGTCGAGGCGATCCTGTCCTTCGTCAATCTGTCGATCTCGACCGACGACCCAACCTGGGGCGGCATCATCGCCGAGGGCCGCCTGTCGATCCATCAGGCCTGGTGGGTGCTGGTGTTCCCGCTGGTCACGCTGATCCTGACGGTGCTGTCGTTCAGCCAGTTTGGCGAGGGCCTCAGGGCACGTTTCGATCCGGTGCTGCGATGAACGCGCTGGCGAAACCCTGCCTCGATATCCGCAGTCTTAGCGCGGTGCTGCCTAATGGCTTGCGCGTGCTGCGCTCGGTGTCGCTCGCCGTCGAGCCCGGCGAGGTGCGCGCGCTGGTCGGCGAGAGCGGCGCCGGCAAGACGATGATCGGCAAGGCGGTGCTTGGCGTGCTGCCTTCGAGCGTGCGCATCGTCGAAGGCGACATGCTGCTTGAGGGCGAGGACCTCGGCAAACTGCAGGCCAAGGCACGGCGCACCCTGATCGGCGCGCGCACGGCGCTGATCCCGCAAGATCCGCTGACCGCACTCAACCCGTCACGCCGCATCGGCCCGCAGATGACCGACCGGCTGGTGCGCATCCTCGGCTGGAGCGGCGAGAAGGCCGATGCACGCATCCGCCAATTGCTGGACGAGGTGCAAATCCGCGACCCCGAGCGTGTCCTCAAATGCTATCCGCACGAGCTGTCCGGCGGCATGCGCCAGCGCGTGCTGATCGCCGCGGCGTTTGCGGCCGAACCAAGGCTGATCGTCGCCGACGAGCCGACCACAGCGCTCGACGTGACTGTGCAGAAGCAGATCCTGCGGCTGATCGCGCAACTGCAGCGCGAGCACGGCACGGCGATCCTGTTCGTTACCCATGATCTCGGCGTCGTCGCCAAGATCAGCCAGAAGGTCTCGGTGCTCTATGCTGGCAAGGTGGTCGAGGAGGCCGAAACGGCCGCTCTCTTCGCCGCTCCGCAGCACCCCTACACGCGAGCTCTGATGGCCGCGACGCCACGCTACACCGACCCCTTCGCCTCGCTGAAGCCGGTGGACGAGGCGGTACTGGCCGGGCTTGCTTCGGAGATCGCCGCCGCCGATCAGGCCTGGAGGCGCCCGCATGGCTGAGCCGCTGTTTTCCGTGCGTGGGCTGAAGGTCGCGCTGCCCGACATGACGCGCAAGCCGCTGATCGGCCGCGCGCCCTTGGCCGAGATCCTGAAAGGGCTGGATTTCGACCTGCCAAAGGGATCGGTGACCGGCATCGTCGGCGAATCCGGCTCCGGCAAATCGACGCTTGGCCGCGCCTTAGTGCGGCTTCTGGAGCCGAGCGCCGGCAAGGTCATCTTCGACGGCCGCGACATCACGCATCTGGCTGAGGCCGAACTCCGGCCGCTGCGCCGCAATCTGCAGATGATCTTCCAGGACCCGATGTCGTCGCTTAACCCACGCCGCACCATCGCCAGCATCATCGCCGCACCACTCAAACAGAATGGCCTCGGCGACAATCTGAAAGCCCGAGTTGCTGAAGCGCTTCAGCGCGTCGGCCTGCCGCAAGGCTTCGCCAGCCGCTATCGTCATGAATTGTCGGGCGGCCAGCGCCAGCGCGGCGGAATTGCCCGCGCGCGGGCGCTGTCGCCGAAATTCGTGCTGGCCGACGAAATCGTCTCAGGCCTCGACGTGTCGACGCAGGCACAGATCCTGACGCTGCTGGAAAAACTCGCCGCCGAAATGGGCCTGACCGTTGCCTTCATCAGCCATGACCTGTCGGTGATCCGGCGGCTCTGCCGGCAAGTGATCGTCATGCGCGAAGGCGCGATCGTCGAAGCCAGCGCGACCGACGCTTTGTTCGAGCAGCCGCAGCAGGGCTACACGCGCGATCTGCTCGCCGCCATTCCGCTGCCCGAGATCGATGATGCCTGGCTACTTCCCGCCGCAAAGGCGCCGGCATGAAACACAATCCTATTCGCACGCTAAAGAGCGGGCCTCAGGCGTGCACCCGGCAAAATGCCCCGCGATGGAGGATGACTGACATGAAGAATGCAATCCGCTACGCAGTGCTCACCGCCACCGTGCTGGGAGGCATCGGCACGGCTTACGCCAGTTCCATTCCCGGCATGCGTGGCCACGACCACACCGGCGTCACCGTCCCCGACATGCAGCAGGCGGTCGATTTCTTCACCGAGGTGGTTGGCTGCAAGAAGGCGATGTCGTTCGGCCCGTTCGCCGACGACAAGGGCACATTCATGCAGGATCTGCTGGGCGTCGATCCCAAGGCGGTGATCGAGGAGATCACCCTGGTCCGCTGCGGACACGGGTCGAACATCGAGCTGTTCAAATACACCGCGCCGGACCAGAAGGACCTGACGCCTCGCAACAGCGACATAGGCGGCTTCCATATCGCCTTCTATGTCGACGACATCGCCGCCGCAAAAGCCTATCTTGACGGCAAGGGCGTCAAGACGCGGATGGGACCGCTGCCGGTTACCGAAGGCCCGGCCGCCGGCCAGACCATCCTCTACTTCCAGGCGCCCTGGGGCTTGCAGTTGGAAGCGATCAGCTATCCCAATGGCATGGCCTATGAAAAAGATGCGGAGACGGTGCTGTGGAGCCCGAAGAACCCGGAAAAATAGCCCGGGGCGTCCCTTGCCTGCGCAAGCCGACTGCCGGCAAGCTGGGTTTCTGGGGCGGATTGTTTCAATCCTGAAACTTCAAGCTTGAATTAATCCGTCTCAGGCGTAAACTCGACAAACAGAAGCGAAGAGGAGATCGCACGATGAAAGTTGCGGTTCTCGGCGGCGGACCAGCCGGGCTCTACTTTGCAATCTCGCTGAAGCTCAGGGATGCCGCGCATGAGGTCACGGTGTTCGAGCGCAACCGTGCCGATGACACGTTTGGCTGGGGCGTCGTGCTGTCGGCCGAAACGCTGGAGAACCTGACCAAAAACGACCCGGTCAGCGCCGTCTGGATCCGCAAGCATTTCGCCTATTGGGACGATATCGCCGTCATCCATGACGGCGTGCGCACGGTCTCGACCGGTCACGGCTTTTGCGGCATTGGCCGCAAGCGGCTGCTCACGTTGCTGCAGCGGCGCGCGCGCGAACTCGGCGTCAAGCTGGTCTTCGAAACCGACATCGCCGATCCCAAGCCATATATGGAGACGCACGACCTGGTTGTCGCCGCCGACGGGTTGAACTCGAAAGCGCGGAGCGCCTTCGTCGACGTGTTCAAGCCCGATATCGACATTCGTAGATGCAAGTTCGTCTGGCTCGGCACCCACCAGAAATTCGACGACGCCTTCACCTTCATCTTCGAAAAGACCGAGCATGGCTGGGTGTGGGCGCATGCCTACCAGTTCGACAGCGATACCGCGACCTTCATCGTCGAATGCAGCGAGCAGACCTGGCAGCGCTTCGGCTTCGGCGCGATGTCGCAGCAGGAATCGATTGCCGTCTGCGAGCGCATCTTTGCCCGTCATCTCGGCGGCCACGCGCTGATGACCAACGCCAATCATATCCGCGGCTCGGCGTGGATCAATTTCCCGCGCGTCTTGTGCGAACGCTGGTCCTACAAGAACCTGGCGCTGATGGGCGACGCGGCGGCGAGCGCGCATTTCTCGATCGGTTCCGGCACCAAGCTGGCGCTGGAAAGCGCGGTGGCGCTGGCCGACTATCTCGAGTCCGAGCCAGACCTCGAGGCCGCCTTTAGCAAATATGAGGACGCCCGCCGCACCGAAGTGCTGAAGCTGCAGTCGGCGGCGCGCAATTCGCTCGAATGGTTCGAGGAGGTCGAGCGCTATCTCGGCCTCGATCCGGTGCAGTTCAACTATTCGCTGCTGACGCGTTCGCAACGCATCAGTCACGAGAATTTGCGGCTGCGCGATGCCGAATGGCTGGCCGGCGCCGAGGAGTGGTTCCAGCGCCAGGCCGGCGCCGGGGGCAACAATCTGCGTCGCGCGCCGATGTTCGCGCCGTTCCGGCTGCGCGGCATGGCGCTGCAGAACCGCGTCGTCGTCTCGCCGATGGCGCAGTACAAAGCGGTCGACGGCTGTCCGACCGATTGGCATTTCGCCCATTACGCCGAACGGGCCAAAGGCGGCGCCGGTCTCCTCTACATCGAGATGACGTGCGTCAGCGCGGAGGGCCGCATCACGCCTGGCTGCCCCGGTTTCTATGCGCCCGAGCATGAGGTCGCCTGGAAGCGGCTGGTCGAGTTCGTCCATGCCGAAACCGAGGCCAAGATCTGCGCCCAGATCGGCCATTCCGGTGCCAAGGGGTCGACCAGGCTCGGCTGGCAGGGAACCGACGTGCCGCTGCCCTTAGGCAATTGGCCCGTCATGGCAGCGTCTTCCGTGCCGTGGTCGCGGGAAAACCAGGTGCCTAAGGCGATGGACCGCGCCGACATGGATATGGTGCGCGACCAGTTTGTCGCTTCGGCCGAGATGGCGGCGCGCTGCGGCTTCGACATGCTCGAAATCCACGCCGCGCACGGCTATCTCCTGTCCTCCTTCATCACGCCCTTGACCAACCGGCGCACCGACTCCTATGGCGGCTCGCTGGAAAACCGCATGCGCTACCCCTTGGAAATCTTTCATGCGGTGCGCGCCGCGTGGCCGGCCGAGAAGCCGATCTCGATGCGCATCTCCGCCAATGACTGGCTGGGCATCGAAGGCGTGACGCCGGCCGATGCCGTAGAGATCGCGCGGCTGCTGCATGAGGCCGGCGTAGACATCTGCGACGTATCGGCCGGCCAGACTTCGGCCGTGGCAAGACCGGTCTATGGCCGCATGTTCCAGACGCCGTTTTCCGATCGCATCCGCAACGAGGTCGGCATGGCGACGATGGCGGTCGGCAATATCTATGAGCCGGACCACGTCAACTCGATCCTGATGGCGGGCCGCGCCGATCTCGTCGCACTGGCTAGGCCGCATCTTGCCGATCCGTATTGGACGCTGCACGCGGCCGTCACGCTTGGCGATCGCGGCGTCAAATGGCCGGATCCCTACCTGCCCGGCCGCGACCAGCTCTACCGGCTGGCCGAACGCGAAGCGGCAGCGGGGTTGAAAGTATGAGTGCCGCGGCGACGATTTCGCGGCGTCATGCGCTGGTCACCGGCGGCGGCTCCGGCGTCGGCCGCGCGATCGCGCTGGCGCTGGCCGGCGCGGGCGTTGACGTGACCATCTGCGGCCGGCGCGTGGAGCCGCTTGCCGAGGTCGCCGCGGAGAACAAGTCCATCTTCGCCATTGCCGCCGACGTCACCGACGAGACGTCGATGGCGTCGCTCTACGAGGCCGCGGAAGCGGCACGCGGAGCGTTCGACATCGTCGTTGCCAATGCCGGCATGTCCGGCAGTGCCCCGGCGCAGCGGACCTCGCTGGCAGACTGGCAGCGCACGCTCGACGTCAACTTGACCGGTGCGTTCCTGACGGTGAAGCCGGCGTTGGCCGGCATGGCAGTGCGCAAGACTGGCCGTATCATCTTCGTCGCTTCCACCGCCGGACTGAAAGGCTATCCCTATGTCGCAGCTTACGTTGCCGCCAAGCATGGCGTCGTCGGCCTGATGCGGGCACTCGCCGTCGAGACCGCCAAGTCCGGCATAACAGTGAATGCCGTGTGCCCAGGGTTTGTCGAAACCGAGATGCTGGAGAGCACCGTCCAGCGCATCGTCCAAACGACCGGCCGCTCGTCCGAGCAGGCACGGACAAGCCTAGCCGCGACCAACCCGCAAGGCCGCTTCATCCAGCCGGAAGAAATTGCGGCCGCGGTACTTTATCTGTGTGGCGACGCCGCCCGGTCGATTACCGGGCAGACGATTTCGATCTCCGGAGGTGAGACATGGTAGCCGGTCCCCTGCCCGCCCCGTCCGGACCCGGCAAGGACCGCCTGCGGCTGTGGATACGCCTGCTGCGCGCCTCGCGCACCATCGAGGCCGAGCTGCGCGAACGACTGCGGCAAGAGTTCAACACAACGCTGCCACGCTTCGACGTGATGGCCGCGCTCTACCGCGCGCCGGAGGGCATGCTGATGAGCGATCTTTCGCGCTTCCTGCTGGTGTCCAACGGCAATGTCACCGGCATCATCGACCGGCTGGTCTCGGAAGGGTTGGTGATGCGGGCCCGACGCAATGGCGACCGCCGCACCTCGATGGTGCGGCTGACGGAAGAGGGATCGAAGATTTTCGCCGTGATCGCCGCCGCGCATGAGAAATGGGTCGGCGAGTTGCTGGGCAATGTGAGCGAGGATGAGGCGCGCCGGCTGACCGGCATGCTGACCTCCTTCCGCAGCAATTGGGAGGGACGGGAATGACGAAGCTGGCCGGCCGCAAGCCGAAGCATTTCCTCTGGCAGGTCGAAGGCAAGATCGCAAAGATCCGGCTCGATCGACCGGAGCGCAAGAACCCGCTGACCTTCGACAGCTATGCCGAATTGCGCGACACTTTTCGCGATCTCGTCTATGCCGACGATGTCGATGCGGTGGTGTTCCTTCCCAACGGCGGCAATTTCTGCTCGGGCGGCGATGTCCACGAAATCATCGGCCCACTGGTCAAGATGGACATGAAGGCGCTGCTCGCCTTCACCCGCATGACGGGCGATTTCGTCAAGGCGATGCTGAATTGCGGCAAGCCGATTATTGCTGCGGTCGACGGCGTGGCGGTCGGCGCCGGCGCGATTATCGCCATGGCCTGCGATATCCGCATCGCCACGCCCCAGGCCAAGACAGCATTCCTGTTCACCCGCGTCGGCCTTGCCGGCTGCGACATGGGGGCCTGCGCGATCCTGCCGCGCATCATTGGCCAGGGCCGCGCCGCCGAGCTGCTCTATACCGGCCGCACGATGAGTGCCGAGGAAGGCGAGCGCTGGGGCTTCTACAACCGGCTGGTGGATGCCGCGGCGCTCGAGGCCGACGCGCTCGACATGGCCGCGCGCATCGTTTCCGGCCCGACCTTCGCCCATGGCATGACCAAGACGCAGCTGAACCAGGAATGGTCGATGGGTCTCGACCAGGCGATCGAAGCGGAAGCGCAGGCGCAGGCGATCTGCATGCAGACCCGCGATTTCGAGCGGGCGTACACGGCTTTCGTGGCTAAGGAGAAGCCGGTGTTCGAGGGAAATTGAGATGATCGCTTCCACGCTGGCGGGACAGCACCCCCCTCTGGCCTGCCGGCCATCTCCCCCTCAAGGGGGGAGATTGGATATCAGGCCCGCTTTCGCCAATCTCCAACATCGCAGGGAGAGCCGTGGCAGCGAAGCCGCCAATCTCCCCCCTAGAGGGGGAGATGTCCAGCAGGACAGAGGGGGGCGCCGTGGAGCGCCAGGGCCGGAGAATTGTGGAGGCAGCAATGCCTGACCGTTCCTTCCTCTCCTGGCCGTTCTTCGAGGATCGCCACCGCGATCTGGCGGAGCGGCTGGAGGCATGGTGCGCCAAGAACCTGCCGGTCGCGCATGACGATGTCGACGCCGCCTGTCGCGAGCTGGTGGCCAAGCTCGGTAAGGACGGCTGGCTAAAGCCGACGGCGTTCGATGTGGACAATCCGGGACCGCTCGACGTGCGCACCCTGTGCCTCACGCGCGAAACGCTGGCCCGGCATGACGGGCTGGCCGATTTCGCCTTCGCCATGCAAGGGCTCGGCACCGGCGCACTCAGCCTGTTCGGCACGCCCGACCAGCAGCACTGGCTGGCGAAGACACGGGCCGGCAAGGCGATTTCGGCTTTCGCGCTGTCGGAGCCGCGCTCGGGCTCGGACGTCGCCAATATGGAAATGACGGCCACGCGTGACCGCGACAGCTATCTCTTGTCCGGCGAAAAGACCTGGATCTCCAACGGCGGTATCGCTGACTTTTATGCTGTCTTTGCCCGCACCGGCGAAGCGCCCGGCGCCAAGGGGCTTTCCGCCTTTGTCGTGCCTTCCGAAACCGAGGGGCTGATCGTTGCCGAGCGGCTGGAGGTGATCGCGCCGCACCCGCTCGCCCGGCTGTCCTTCGACAATGCACGCATTCCAGCCTCGGCGCTGATCGGCAAACCCGGTGACGGTTTTCGCATCGCCATGTCCGTGCTCGACGTGTTCCGTTCGACCGTCGGCGCAGCGGCGCTCGGCTTTGCCCGGCGCGCGCTGGACGAAAGCATCACAAGAGTGGCCGAGCGCAGGCTGTTCGGTGCGCCAATGGCCGAGCTGCAGATGGTGCAGGGCCACATCGCCGACATGGCGCTGGATGTCGATGCCGCCGCGTTGCTGGTCTATCGTGCCGCCTGGACCAAGGACATGGGCGCGGCTCGGGTTACCCGCGAAGCCGCCATGGCCAAGCTGTTCGCTACCGACAAAGCGCAGGAGGTGATCGACAAGGCTGTGCAGCTGCATGGCGGCGACGGCGTCCGCAAGGGCCATATCGTCGAAAGCCTGTATCGCGAGATCCGGGCGCTGCGCATCTACGAGGGAGCGTCCGACGTGCAGAAGGTGGTGATTGCACGGCAAGTGATGGGAGCGGCCTGAGACAGGAGTTTGCGTGAAAATTATTGTCTTCGAGTTTTGAGCGACCGATTTTGAGCATTGGGAGGTTTTGACATGCACACCATCCTGCAGCCGGAAGGCTGGGCGAAACCCGTCGGCTACGCCAATGGCGTCGCCGCGCGTGGGCAGCTTGTCTTCGTCGGCGGGCAGGTCGGCTGGAACGGACAGGGCCGCTTCGAGACCGATGATCTTGTCGGCCAGGTGCGGCAGACGCTGGCCAATATTGTTGCTGTGCTCGCCGAGGCCGACGCCAAGCCGGAACATATCACCTCGATGACCTGGTACTTTACCGACAAGGCGGAATATTTGGCCAATCTCAAGGGGATCGGAGAGGTCTATCGCGAGGTGATCGGCCGGCATTTTCCGGCGATGGCCGCCATGCAGGTGATGGCGCTGGTCGAGGATCGCGCCAAGGTTGAGATCCAGGCCACGGCGGTTATTCCGGAGTGACGGCAACACGTGGCAATTTTTTAAGCTTAAAACTTTCGCCTTGAAAAGCGCGGTACTTTGGATAGCATCCAATGTCTTGCGACTGCCGTGCCGGGAGGGCTTTCCGGCAGTCCCGTCACTTGGCGCATCAAAACCGTGCGGGGCCAAACCCGTCCGATCACAACCAGAGGGAACGAAAATGAACTTCACCCGTCGCAACCTGCTGCTTCTTGCTGCTGCCATCGGTATCGCCGGCGGCCCGGCCTACGCCGAAGGCACGCTGAATGTCGGCGCCTATCCGACCAATCCGCCTTTTGAATACAAGAACGAGAGCGGCACGTTCGAGGGTTTCGAAGTCGACATCATCAATGAGGCGGCAAAGCGTATCGGCATGACCACTGATATCGCCGATCTCGGTTTCCAGGCGCTGTTCGCCGCCACCACCTCGAAGCGCATCGACGTCGCCATCTCGTCGATCACCATCACGCCGGAGCGGCTGAAGTCTCAGTCGTTCACGCAGCCCTACTATGATTCCGACATGGGCATCGCCGCGAAGGCCGACAGCCCGATCAACGCCGAGGCCGACCTCAAGGGCAAGATCGTCGGCGTGCTGTCCGGCTCGACCGGCGAAGCCTGGGTCAAGGCCCACCAGGAAGCGGACGGGTTCAGTGACGTCAAGGGCTACGACACGCAGCAGAATTTGCTGCTCGATCTCAGCTCCGGCCGCGTCGATGCGGCGGTCAGCGATATTCCGGGCCTGGAATATTCTTTCACCAGGATGAAGGATCTCGCCGTAAAAGAGCGCATCAAGACCGGCGAGCAGTACGGTCTGATGATGACCAAGGACCACCCGCTGCTCGGCAAGCTGAACGACGCGGTGACCGCGATGAAGAAGGACGGCACGCTGGCCGCGATCCACAAGAAGTGGTTCGGCAGCGACGCACCTGCCGATTCCTCGACCGTCAAGGAAATGCCTATGCCGAAGGCCTGAGCGGCAGTTCGCGCTTAAATGTCGTGCCGGCTTTCGATGCCGGCACGATTTCGGATTTCGGGCTCGGGCTCGAGCGTCGCGGGACGCCAAACGTTTCGGAAATGCTGCGATGTCGCTGCTGGACACCTTCTTCAACGCCGACGTCATGGTCTCCAGCCTGCCGGCGCTGCTGCGCGGTTTCCTGAACACCCTGCTGCTCGGAATCATGAGCATCGGCATCGGTATTCCCGTCGGCCTCGCGATCAGCCTGGTGCGGCTCTATGCGCCAAAGCCGCTTCGGCTGCTGGCTGTCGGCTACATTGACATTTTCCGGGCGATGCCGGTGCTGGTCGTGCTGATCCTGATCTACTATGCGCTGCCGTTCCTCGGTATTCGCCTGTCATCGTGGACGTCCGCGGTGATGGCCTTCGCCATCATCATGGCGGCCTATTCGGCCGAGGTGTTCCGCTCCGGTATAGAGAGCATTCCGCGCGGCCAGTTCGAGGCGGCGCAGGCGCTCGGCCTGCCGTTCTTGCTGACCTTGCGCAAGGTAGTGCTGCCGCAGGCGATCCGCGTCGTCATTCCGCCAATGACCAGCAATTGCGTTTCGATGTTCAAGGATACTTCGCTCGCTTCCACCGTGGCGCTGCCCGAACTGCTGAAGGAAGCGACCAACGCGCAATCGCTCTATGCCAATCCTTCACCGCTGATCGGCGCGGCGCTGGTCTATCTCATCTTTCTCTGGCCGATGGTCCGTCTCGTCAGCCTCCTTGAACGCCGCTTTCAAACCGAAAAGACCCGCTGAATCTGTCAGCGCACTTCGCAGGAGACGACCTTGAACCAGCATCAGATTTCGAAAACCGGCGATGCCGCAGCTTTCCCGGTCGAGACGATCCGCGCCATGTTTCCCGCCTTGCAGCAAGCCGGGGACTTCGTCTTCATGGACAATGCCGCCGGCGCGCAGATCCCGCAAAGCGTGCTCGATGCGGTCACCAACCATTTGGTCGCGCATAATGTGCAGCGCGGCGGCCGCTATGGCCGCAGCGTCACCGTCGACCAGGCCGTCGCCGGCGCTCGCGAAAGCGTGGCCTTGCTGATCAACGCCACCAACCCGGCGGAGATCTGTTTCGGCATGAACGCCACTTCGTTCATCCGCCTGGTCAGCCTCGGCATCGGCCAGATGCTTTCCGAGCGCCCAAACGGGGAGCGTGACGAGATCGTCATCACCGACATGGATCACGACGCCAATATCGCGACGTGGCTGGCGCTGGCGCCCGCCGGCGCCAAGTTCAAATGGTGGCGGATGCGCGAGGACGGCAATCTGCATGTCGACGATTTGCGCCCGCTGGTCTCAGAGCGCACCCGGCTCGTCGCCTGCACGGTAACGGCGCATTCGATCGGCTCAATTGTCGACGTTGCCTCCGTGGCTGGGATTGCGCATGCGGCAGGCGCCGAAGTGTTCCTCGACTGCGTGCATTACGGGCCGCACGGGCTGATCGATGTGCAGGCCTGGGATTGCGATTATCTGGTCTGCTCCGGCTACAAGAATTTCTCGCCGCATATGGGCTTCCTGTGGGGCCGTTTCGAAACTCTGAAGCGCCTGCCGACCTTCCGCGAAGATTTCATCCCCGACGAGCCGCCCTACAAGATCGAGGCCGGTACCTTCATTTACGAGAACGTCTCCGGCATGGATGCCGCGGTGCGCTACCTCGAATCGATCGGCCGCAATTTCTTGTCAGAGAATAACCGGTCGCGCCGCGACAACATCGTCGCCGGCATGAATGCCATCCGCGACTACGAACAGGTGCTGGCGCGCGAAATGCTGGCGGTGCTCAAAGATTGCGGCGCGACGATCTACGGCGTGGCCGAAGAGGCACGCCTCAGCGAGCGCGTGCCGACCTTCTGCTTCAATGTCGGCACGCTGTCGCCGCAGAGGATCGTCGAGGAAATGGCCGAGATGCAGATCGGCATTCGCGACGGCCACATGTATGCGCCGCGTCTGATGAAGCGGCTCAACCTCAGCATGGACAGCGGCGCCGTGCGCGCCTCGCTGGTGCATTACAATACGATCGAGGAAGTCCGGCGCTTCGGCGAGGCGCTGCGCACCATCATCGCCCGGCTGTCCTGATCGGACTGGGCGGCGGCGCCGGCGCGATCCTCGTGAAGCGCAAAGGCGGTCGCACCCGGGTTCTCCAAGCCGGGGCGCAATTGCATGCTTGGGATCAAGTAATCGCCGCCATTCTGCTGCCGATAACGAATGGGCCGCATTGTCTCGAGCGTTCGCATCCTTTCGCGCAGTCGCTCCGCAACAGGCTCGAAATCCGCCTCCCCGAAACGGTCCACCCTGTAAACCACGAACGGCGGAAGCACGTCGTAGCCCGGATAGTATAGAATCCCGTGATTGATCGGGAACAGCAGGTCGTCGATCGGGCCGTTGACGCCGCGGGCGGAATAATGCTCCTCCCAGCCGCCGGTGGTCACGATCAGCATTGCGCGCTTGCCGGCGAGCGTTCCCTCACCAAAGCGGTCACCCCACCGCTTGTCGCTGTGCTCGCCAACGCCATAGGCGAAGCCGTAGGCGTACACGCGATCGACCCAGCCCTTGAGGATCGCCGGCATGGCGTACCACCACAGCGGGAACTGGAGGATCAGGGTGTCGGCCCATAGCAGCTTGTCGATCTCGGCTTTGACGTCATCGGTCAGAGTGTTGGTCGCAAAAGCCTTTTTGGAGGCGCCGGCCGGCAGGAAGCGTGCTTCGGGCGGCCACGACGGAAAGTCGGCACGGTCCACCTCGGCTTTCCACCCATCGGCGTAGAGGTCAGACACCCGCACCTCGTGGCCCTGGGCCTCGAGTTCCCTGATGGCGACGTCACGCAGCGCGCCGTTGAGCGAACGCGGTTCAGGATGAGCAAAAACAAGCAGGACTTTCATGGGTCTACTCCGAAGAAGGACGATAGACACCAAAGGTAGCCAGCCGTGGGCTGATCCACTATATGTAGGAAATGTATAAGATAATGCCGAATAATGGATAGATCGGACGTCACCCTTGAGCGCATGCGCACCTTCGTTCGCGTCGCCGAGCGCGGCAGCCTCTCGGCGGTGGCGCGCGAGCTCGGAGTTGGGCAGTCGACGGTCACACGGCATTTGCGAGAACTCGAGGAGGCCGTCGGAGTGCCCTTGCTCAGCAGGACCACCCGGCGCGTCACGATGACCGATGAAGGCAGCCGTTACTATGCCGACAGCGTCCAGATCCTGCGCCTCGTCGAGCAGGCCGGCGATGAGGCGCGGGGCACGCGCGGCGCGTCGGCCGGCACGATCCGGATATCCTGCACGGCGGCGCTCGGGGTCTTACATGTCAGCCGGCTGATCTTCGCCTTTCAGGACCGCTATCCCTACATCGGCATCGATCTCAGCCTTACCGACGAGCGCATCAACCTTGTGCGGGAGGGCGTCGACATCGCGCTTCGCCTCGGCCCGCTCACCGACAGCTCAATGAAACTGCGGGCGCTCGGGCAATCCCGGCGTCTGCTGGTGGCGGCGCCGGCCTATCTGGCGGCGCGGGGCAGACCGGCTGTCCCGCAGGATCTGCCTGGCCATGAAGGCATCCGGATGTCGAACATCGCGGGAAGCGACACGCTCACCTTGCAGGGGCCGGGCGGCGAGACCTTTGCGGTGCCCTTTGGCGGCAGATTTCTGGTCGACCATGGGCTTGCTGCGCGCGAAGCCCTTGTCGCCGGACGCGGCATCGCACCCGCCCACCACTGGCTTGTCGACGATCTTCTGGCGGCCGACCGGCTGGAAGTGGTCCTGCCGGGCTATTTTCCGCCTCCCGTCCCGCTGAGCATGCTGATCGTTCCGGAGCGTGCGGGCATTGCCCGGGTGCGGCTGCTGGTCGACTTTCTCGCCGAGCAGATCTCCGGCATTCCGGGGATCGAGAAGCGGTAGCCGGCCGGCAAACCTCGCCGGATCAGGCGGCCTTCTTCTTGGCCAACCGTGCCTTGATGCTGGCAACGTCGGCACGCGGCGTCGCCGCGAACAGCGTCCTGGTGTAGCTGTGCTTGGGGTCGGCGAAGACCTCGTCGCGCGAGCCGTATTCGACCGCTTCGCCGAAGTACATTACCATCACGTCGTCGGCGATGTAGCGCACCACCGACAGGTCGTGGCTGATGAAAACATAGGTTAGCTGAAACTCGTCCTGCAGGTCGGCGAGCAGGTTCAGCACCTGCGCCTGCACCGAAAGATCAAGTGCCGAGACCGGCTCGTCCAGCACCAGAAGGCTGGGGTTGAGCATCAGCGCGCGGGCGATGGCGATCCGCTGGCGCTGGCCGCCCGAAAACATATGCGGGTAGCGATTAAAGTGCTCGGGGCCGAGACCGACCTTCTTTAGCATCTTCATGGCAAGATCGCGCCGCTCGTCGGCCGTGCTGTCGGTATTGATGAGCAGCGGCTCGCCAAGCACGTCGCCGATCTTCTGGCGTGGATTGAGCGAACCATAAGGGTTCTGGAAGACGATCTGGACCTTGCGGCGCATTTCCTTCGACAGGCCGTTCCTGCCGATGTCTACCTTCTTGCCGTCGATGAAAAGCTCGCCGGAGGTCGCCGGGTCGATCAGGGTGATGATGCGGGCGAGTGTTGACTTGCCGCAGCCGCTCTCGCCGACGATGGCCAGCGTCTTGCCCTTGTCGACGCTGAACGAAACACCCTTGACCGCATGAACCGTACGGGAGGGGCGGAAAAGCCCGCCACCGACATGATAGTCGCGCACGATGTTCTTGCCTTCGACTACCGTCACGCTCATGAGGCGGTTCCTCCTGCGGACCGGGCTGCGACTACAGATGGGGCCGGCTCAAACAGCATGTCGGAAACAGTAGGCAACCGGTCGCCGACGGCGTTTTCGGGCAGTGCCGACAGGAGCGCGCGCGTGTAGTTGCTCTTGGGGGACTCGAACAGCGACAGCACGTCGGCCTCTTCCATCTTGCGGCCCTTGTACTGGACGATGACACGGTCGGCGGTCTCGGCAACCACCCCCATATTGTGGGTGATCATGATCAGGCCCATGCCATATTTGGCCTGCAGGCCGACCAGCAGATCGAGGATCTGCTTCTGGATGGTGACGTCGAGCGCCGTGGTTGGCTCGTCGGCGATCAAAAGCTTGGGATTGCAGGCGATGGCGATGGCGATCATGACGCGCTGACACTGACCACCCGACATCTGGTGCGGGAAGGAGCCCAGCCGTTCCTCGGGGTCGGCGATGCCGACCAACTTCATCAATTCGATGGCACGCGCCCGGCGCTGGGCGCGGTCCATGCCCATATGGAAGCGCAGCACCTCCTCGATCTGGAAGCCGACGGTGAAGCACGGGTTGAGGCTGGCGACCGGCTCCTGGAAGATCATCGAAATATCCTTGCCGACGATCTTGCGCCGCTCGGATGGGCCGAGCTTGAGCAGGTCGATGCCGTCGAAGGCCATGCGGTCGGCCCTCACCGTCGCGGTGTTGGGCAAAAGCCCCATCACCGCCAGCATCGCCACCGACTTGCCCGAACCGGATTCGCCGACGATCGCCAGCACCTCGCGCGGTTCGACCGACAGGTCGATGCCTTGTACCGCCATGAATGGTCCAGCGGCGGTGTCGAAGGAAACGGTCAGGTTCTTGATCTCGAGAAGAGGCATTGGATTATGACCTCTTCAGCTTGGGATCGAAAGCATCGCGCAAGCCATCGCCGATCAGATTGATGGCAAGCACAGTGATCAGAATAGCAAGGCCGGGGAAGGTCACCACCCAAGGCGCGCGCAGGATGAACTCGCGCGCCGAGGCGAGCATCGTGCCCCATTCCGGCGTCGGCGGCTGCGCACCGACACCGAGGAAGCCGAGCGCCGCAGCCTCGAGAATAGCGTTGGAGAAGGACAACGTCGCCTGCACGATCAGCGGTGCCAGGCAGTTCGGCAGGATCGTCCTCACCATCAAGCGAAGATGACCGGCACCAGCCACCTTGGCGGAGATGACATATTCGCGGTTCTTTTCGGCCATCACGGCGGCGCGGGTGAGGCGCGCAAAATGCGGCTGCAGCACCAGCGCGATCGCCAGCATGGCATTGAAAAGGCCGGGGCCAAGGATCGCCACCAGCACCAGCGCCAGAAGCAGCGACGGGAAGGCCAGGATGATATCCATGATGCGCATGATAAGCGTGTCGACCCAGCCGCGGAAATAGCCGGCGAGCACGCCAAGCACGATGCCGCTGGTGAGCGAGAAGACAACGACCACCAGACCGATGAACAGCGAGAAACGCGCGCCGAAGATCAACCGTGAAAGCATGTCGCGGCCGACCGCGTCGGTGCCGAGCAGGAACATCGATTTGCCGCCTTCCTGCCAGGCGGGGGGTGCCAGCAGCGCATCGCGAAACTGCTCGTCGGGCGAATGTGGGGCGACGAACGGCGCAAAGATCGCCACCAGCACCAGCGCCGAAAACACGACAAGGCCGATGACCGCGCCGGTGTTCATCGAGAAGTAGTGCCAGAACTCGGCGAAAGCCCGTTGCCTGCCGCCTGTCGGGATGGAGGCGGCGGTAGCTTCGGCGGCGGATTCGTCGGTCATCTCACTGCACCCGGATGCGCGGATTGATGACGGCGTAGAGCACGTCGACGATCAGGTTCACCGCCATGACGATCAGCGCGATGATCAGCAATCCGCTCTGGACGACGACATAGTCGCGCTTGCCGATGGCATCGATCATCCATTTGCCGATGCCCGGCCAGGAAAAAATGGTCTCGGTCAGAATGGCGCCCGCCATCAAGGTGCCGACCTGCAGTCCAATGGTGGTGACCACCGGGATCAGCGCGTTGCGAAAAGCGTGCAGACCGATGACGCGGCGCGGCGCCAGGCCCTTGGCGCGCGCGGTGCGGACATAGTCCTCGCCCAGCACCTCGAGCATCGCCGAGCGCGTCTGGCGCGCTATGACGGCAAGCGGGATCGTCGCCAGCACGATCGACGGCAGGATCAAATGGCTGACGGCAGATTTGAAAGCGCCGCTCCTGCCGGAGATCAGGCTGTCGATGAGCATGAACCCGGTCGTCGGCCTGAAGAAATACTGCAGGCCGATGCGGCCGGAAACCGGCGTCCAGCCGAGATAGCCGGAGAAGAAGATAATGAGCAGCAACCCCCACCAGAAGATCGGCATCGAATAGCCGGTCAGCGCGACACCCATCGTCGCCTGGTCGAACCACGAGCCGCGCTTGACCGCGGCGAAGATACCGGCAGGAATGCCGAGCAGGACGGCGATGATCAACGCCACTGTCGCCAGTTCCAGCGTGGCTGGAAACAGCGCCTGGAATTCGCCGAGCACTGGCCGCTTGGTGGCAATAGATATGCCGAAATCGCCGGTCAGGACCCTGCCGATATATTCCAGGTATTGGATGACATAGGGCCGGTTGTAGCCAAACTGCTCGATGAGCTGGGCGTAGCGCTCGGGGCTGACGCCGCGCTCGCCCGCCAGGGCCAGGATAGGATCGCCGGGCAGAAGCCGGACGAAAGCAAACGCCGCCAGCGATATGCCGAACACGGTCGGGATGATCAAAGCGAGCTTGTGGAGGAGATAACGGAGCATCTTGCTTCATAGAACGGCGGCGCGGGAAGTCCAGCGCCGCCGTTCAATTTCTCAGGACTTATTCGGTGACGTCGACGCCGTCAAACCGATGAATGCCGAGCGGGTCCATAACGAAGCCCGACACCTTCTTGTTCATCGGCATGAAGACCTTGGAGTGGGCGATGGTCAGCCACGGAGCCTCACGCTTGAACACCACCTGAGCTTCCTCGTAGATCTTGGTGCGCTCGGCGACGTCCGTCGTCGCCTTGCCTTTTTTCAGCAGGGCTTCGAATTCCTGGTTGCACCAGATCGCATAATTGGACTGGCCGATGGCATCGCAACCGAGCAGGAAAAAGAAGTTGTCCGGATCGCCATTGTCACCGGTCCAGCCCAGTTGGAAGGCGCCATCGCGATCCTTAGCCTTGCCGCGCTGGCGATACTCGGTCCATTCGTAACTGACGATCTCCGCCTTGACCCCGACGGCGGCATAGTCGGCCTGGATCAACTCGGCGACGCGCTGGGCGTTCGGGTTGTAGGGGCGGCTGACCGGCATAGCCCAGATCTTCATCGACAGATCCTTGACGCCTGCATCGGCCAACATCTTCTTGGCCGCCTCCGGATCATAGGGATCGTCCTTGATGTCCTTGTTATAGGACCACATGGTCGGCGGGATCGGGTTGATGGCCGGCGCACCGGCGCCCTGATAGACCGCGTCGATGATCGCCTTCTTGTTTACCGCCATGTTGAGGGCCTTGCGGACCTCGACCTTGTCGAAGGGCGGCTGCGTCGTGTTGTAAGCCATGTAGCCGATGTTCAGGCCTTCCTGCTCGTCGACCTTGAGGTTCGCGTCGGCCTGCAGTCCGGCAATGTCGGCCGGCGCCGGGTATGACATGATATCGCATTCGCCCGCCTTCAGCTTCTGCGCGCGCACGGCGGGGTCGGGCGTGATGGCGAAGATCAGATCATCGATCTTCTGGCGGCCGCCATAGTAGCCGTCCCATGCTGCATAGCGCACGACCGCATCGACCTGATAGTCGACGAACTGGAACGGACCAGTGCCGACCGGCTTCTGGGTGAACTGCTGCCTGGTGCCGGCCTTGTCGAGCTGGTCGGCATATTCCTTGGAAACGATCGAGGCGAAATCCATGCCGAGGTCCGGCAGGAACGCGACTTCAGGCTTGTTCAGCACGAATTTCACCGTCAGGTCGTCGACCTTGACGATTTCCTTCAGGAGATCGGGGAAGCCCATGCCGGTGAAATATTCCCAGCCGGTGCCTTCCAGATAGCTGTACCACGGGCTTTCTTTCTTCCACTGGCGTTCGAAGGAAAAGATCACGTCGTCGGCGTTGAGGTCGCGCGTCGGCGTGAAATAATCGGTCGTCTGGAATTTCACACCCGGGCGAAGCTTGAAGGTGTATTCGAGACCGTCGTCGGAAACCGTCCAGCTCTCGGCCAGGCCGGGCGAGATGGTGGTCTTGCCATGCTCGAACTCGACCAGGCGCGAATAGATGGTGCGCGACGAGGCATCGAAGTCGTTGCCGCCGCTCCATGGCGACGGGTCGAAGCCGGCCGGCGAAGCCTCCGAGCAATAGACCAGTTGTTTTGCATTGGCCACGCCGCCGAGGACGCTTGCAGCCAGCAACGCGGCTGCAAAAGTCAGTTTCTTTTTCATTGAGCACTCCCTGATGTTCTTCCAAGCCCCTCTGTCAGGCTCGCGAAGGCCGCATATAAGCACCGTTTTTCTAGCTTTGGAACTGCTTGTTTGCCTAACCCACGGGAAGCAGAAAAAATTTTCGGCACGCGGCAAATTGTGGAAAAAACGAGCCGAATCCGCAGATCACGACATTATTAGCGACTTCAATTTTTTGTTGATCGGTAATGCCGCCGATTGGGGGAATCGAGCCGTTCGGTTCAAGAGATGCGCGTCCGAAAACCGGTCGCGGCCAAGAGGTTTGACGGCAAGTCTTACCGCACTCCAGGTGGCGAGGCTTGCACGGCCGCCGCTTGTGGCAATACATAGATAGATGGGCAGCGTGCCGGATTTTCCCAGGTTCCGGATATTGCGGCAAGCGGTGGGATATCTTTGTTGATCAGGGCGGTGGTGGCGCGCAAGCATGCCGAAACAATAAGAACGATTGAGGGAGCGACAGGTGGCAAAACCGGCAAAGACAACCAACGCGGCGAAAGCAAAGGCCGAGGCAACATCGAAAGCGGTCAAGTCAAAAGCGGCCGCCGCCAAGCCGACGGCTACCGCGAAGGCAAGCGCGAAGCCGGCGGCGAAGACCACGGCTGGAACGGCTGCTAAAGCGGCAACCGGCAAGACTGCGCCTGCTGCAAAATCTGCCGCCAAGCGGGCGGCGAAGGCAGTGCCGACAGCGCCACGACCGCCGGCAGGTCCGGCCAAGAGATTACCGAGGGCGATCACCGCACTGGCCGCTGGCCTGCCTGAAAAACCGTGGCTCCAGAGTTACCCAAAGATCGTGCCGGCCGAGATTGGCGACCTGCCCTCCAGCTCGATCGGCGACTTTCTCGTCGCCGTGTGCAAGCAGTTTGCGAATCGGCCGGCCTTCGTCTGCATGGGCAAATCGATCACCTATGCCGACCTCGAGCGACAGTCGGCCGCCTTCGGCGCCTATCTGCAATCAACGGGGCTGCAGAAGGGCGCGCGCGTCGCCCTGATGATGCCGAATGTGCTGCAATATCCGGTGGCGATTATGGCAGTGCTTCGCGCCGGCTATGTCGTGGTCAACATCAATCCGCTCTACACGCCGCGCGAGCTGGAGCACCAGCTCAAGGATTCCGGCGCTCAAGCCATTGTCATCCTCGAAAATTTTGCCTGCACCCTGCAGGCGGTGATCGCCAGGACCGCGGTCAAGCATGTCGTGGTCGCCTCGATGGGCGACATGCTCGGCGGGCTCAAGGGAACGATCGTCAACTTCGTTGTACGCCGCGTCAAGAAGATGGTGCCGGCATGGTCGCTGCCCGGCCATGTCAAGTTCAACGCCGCGCTGAAGGCCGGCACCGGCATTGCCTTCAGGCCCGCAAAGGTCGCGGCCGACGACATCGCCTTCCTGCAATACACGGGCGGCACGACCGGCATCTCCAAGGGCGCGATGCTTTTGCACAGCAACATTTTGGCGAACGTCGCGCAGAACGCGCTGTGGGCCGAAGACGCTTTTACCGTCAAGCCGAAGCCGGCGCATCTGAACTTCCTCTGCGCGTTGCCGCTCTATCACATTTTTGCGCTGACGGCGAACGTGCTGGTAGGCATGCAGCAAGGCGCGCAGAATGTCCTCATCACCAATCCGCGCGACATTCCCGGCTTCGTCAAGGAGCTGCAGAAATACCCGATCCACATCTTTCCGGGCCTCAACACGCTGTTCAATGCGCTGCTTAATAATGAGGATTTTCGCAAGCTCGATTTCAAGCCGCTGATCCTGACGCTGGGTGGCGGCATGCCAGTGCAGAGGGCCATCGCCGAACGCTGGAAGGCGCTGACCGGCTGCCCGATCAGCGAGGCCTACGGGCTCACCGAGACCTCGCCGGGGACAACCATCAACAAATTCAGCGACGGCGTTTACACCGGCACGATCGGCCTGCCGCTGCCCTCGACCGAGATCGCCATCCGCGACGACGACGGCAACAATTTGCCGCTCGGCGAAGTCGGCGAAATCTGCATCCGCGGACCGCAGGTGATGGCCGGCTACTGGAACCGGCCGGACGAGACCGCCAAGGTGATGACCGAGGACGGCTTCTTCAAATCGGGCGACATGGGCTTCATGGACGAGCTTGGCTACACCAAGATCGTCGACCGCAAGAAGGACATGATCCTGGTTTCCGGCTTCAACGTCTATCCGAACGAACTCGAGGAAGTGGTGGCGCAGCATCCAGGCGTACTCGAAGTGGCGGCGATCGGCGTGCCGGACGAGCATTCGGGTGAAGTGCCGAAGCTGTTCGTCGTCAAGAAGGACCCGGCACTGACCGCCGACATGCTGACGGCTTATTGCCGCGAGAACCTGACCGGCTACAAGCGTCCCAGGTATATTGAGTTCCGCACCGAGCTGCCGAAGACACCGGTCGGCAAGATCCTGCGACGGGCGTTGCGGGGCTAGGCGCAGCTTGAGCGATTGCATCGCCGGCGCCAACGCCGTGAGTATAGGTTCGCGCCCGGACCCGGCAGAGTTCATCCGGGCGAACATGCGGATCGCCCCCGTGCCCGCGCTTCCCGAAATTCGGCTTTACACCGCCCATCCGGGAAGCGGGCTCAGGCGGCTTCTCGAATGGAACCAACATGCGACCGAAGAAGACGGACCTGAACCGGAGCCACCGTACTGGGCCTATGTCTGGGCCGGCGGCGCGGTGCTCGCCCGCTACATATTCGACCGGCCGGAGACCGTGGCCGGCCGTCGCGTGCTCGACCTCGGCGCCGGTTCGGGTCTCGTCGGCATTGCAGCGGCAAAAGCCGGGGCAAGCGCGGTCGTCGCGGCCGAGATCGATCGCAATGGTGTGGTTGCGCTCGGCCTCAACGCGACTGCGAACGGCGTCGCTATCATGATCATTGGCGAAGACATCACCAGCGGTCCGCCGCCGCCGGTGGATGTCGTGGTGGTCGGCGACCTGTTTTACGCCCATGATCTTGCCGGCCGGGCCCTTTCTTTCCTCGACCGCTGCCTTGCAGCCGGCATCGCCGTGCTGATCGGCGATCCGGGCCGCGCCTATCTGCCCCGCTCGCGGCTTCGCCTGCTGGCCGAATACGAGGTGCCGGATGTCGGCGAAGGCAGGAATGCGGCGATGAAACCGAGCGGCGTGTTCTCGTTCGGACCAGCTAGCTGCGAGTCTAGACTGTCTCGCTGACCCGCGCCGCAAGAAAATCGGGCAGATCGGCCACCGAATCCAGGATGACGTCGGCGATCTGGGACAGCGATTCACGTGTGCCGGTGCCGGACAGCACGCCAATCGCCAGGCCGCAGCCACCGGCGCGCGCCATCTCCAGATCGTGACGATTGTCGCCGACCATTGCGATCGTCGCCGGCCTGAGCCCTGTCAGATCCGAAAAGGCAAGGATCGTATCCGGCGCCGGTTTTGGATTGGCCACCGCGTCGTAACCATAGGCGGCTTCGAAAAGCTGCGCGACGCCCAGCGTGACCAAGGTTTTTTCCGCGCCGCTGGTCGAGTCGTTGGTGGCGACGCCAAGCCGGTAGGATTTTCTGTGAAGCAGCCCAAGCGTCTCGACCACACCCGGCAGCGCCACGGCCATCGCCGATCCTTGCGCCGAAGTGATGGCATTGAAACGGGCGACGGCAAGCATCTGGTCCTCGTCGGACAGCCGCGGAAACCACAGCTCGACGACGTCCATGTTGGTGCCGGAGGCAAAAATTGAATCCGGCTTGAAGCGCTTGTTGGCGAAGTCGAAGCCTGCCGCCGCAAGCAGCCTGTCTGCCCTCCAGCGATCGCCTTCGGCCGCATCCATCGCCATGAAGTCGGCGATGCCCAGCCATGTCGCGTTGAAATCCACGAGCGTGCCGTCCTTGTCGAACAATATTCCCTTGATGTCCGCCAAGCTTTTCACTCCAGGCCGCGCAAGCGGTGAATGTATTCCACCAGTCCGGCAGTCGAGGCATCCCGCTTTGCGGCGTTCTCCTTGCCTTCAACGACGGGCAGCAGCCCGGTCGCCAGTTCCTTGCCGAGTTCGACGCCCCACTGGTCGAAGGAGTTGATGTTGAACAGCGTGCCTTCGACGAAGACGCGGTGTTCGTAAAACGCAATCAGCCGTCCGAACGTGTGGGGGTCGAGTTTCCTGTAGAGGATCGTCACTGAGGGGCGGTCGCCGGAGAAGACACGGTGCGGAGCAATCCTGTCGACATCGGCCGGCTTCATGCCTTTCGCCAGCATCTGCGCTCGGGCTTCCTCAAGCGTGCGGCCCTTCATGAAGGCTTCCGACTGCGCCAGGCAATTGGCAAGCAGAAGGTCGTGGTGATGCTTCAGTTCCGGCTCGTGGCCGACGGCAGCGGCAAGGAATTCGACCGGAACGAAATCGGTGCCCTGATGCAGAAGTTGGAAGAAGGCATGCTGGCCATTGGTGCCGGGCTCGCCCCAGACCAGCGGGCCGGTCGGCGTCGTTACAGCGCCGCCATCCAGGGTGACGCTCTTGCCGTTCGATTCCATGTCGAGCTGCTGCAGATAGGCCGGCAGCCTGGACAGACGCTGATCGTAGGGGATGACGGCGCGAGCGGGGTATTTGCAGATCACGCGGTGCCACCAGCCAATCAGCCCCATCAGCGCCGGCAGGTTCTTCGCCAGCGGCGCGGTGCGGAAATGCTCGTCCATCTCATGGGCGCCGTCGAGAAAGGCGCGAAAATCCTTCGGGCCGATGGCGATCATCACCGGCAGACCGATCGCACCCCAGACGGAATAGCGGCCGCCGACCCAGTCCCAGAAGCCGAAGACGCGATCGGGCGCGATGCCGAATTTGGCGACCAGGTCGAGCGCCGTCGAGACGGCGGCGAAATGCTTGCCTACCGCTTCCTTGCCGAGCGCCTTCTCGACCCATCTGCGCGCGGTTTCGGCATTGGTCATCGTCTCGACCGTAGTGAAGGTCTTGGAGGCGATGATGAACAGGGTGGTTTCGGCGGAAAGACCCTTCAGCGTGTCGTGGATATGGGCACCGTCGATATTGGATACGTAATGCGCGCGCGGCCCGTCATGATAGGGCGCCAGCGCCAGCGTCGCCATGGCCGGGCCGAGATCGGAGCCGCCGATGCCGATGTTGACGATGTCGGTGATTTTCTTGCCGGTCGCGCCGGCCGCCTTGCCGGAACGCACCGCGTCGGCGAAGGCACCCATCGCGTCGAGTACGGCAAGGACTTCCGCCTTCACGTCCTGGCCGTCGAGCACGATGCCCTTGCCGGTCAGGTTGCGCAGCGCCGTGTGCAGCACGGCACGGCCTTCAGTGACGTTGATCTTCTTGCCGGCAAACATCGCGTCGCGCCGGCCTTCGAGGTCAGCGGCCTCAGCCAGCTTCTCCAGCAACTCCATCGTCCGCGCATCAACTGCGCATTTCGACCAGTCGAGCAGCAGGTCGCCGTCACTGGCGGAGAATTTCTCGAAGCGCTGCGGATCGGCAGCGAAAGCCTCGCGCATCGAGCCCGATTTGGCCGCACGATGATCGCGCAATGCGTCGAGCTGCTTTTGAAAGGACGATTGATCCACTGCTTCGCTCCGGTCTCTTGAGATGCATCTTATCAGGCCGGATGTTTCCGGCGCGTGTCGTCGCGGCAAACTATCGGGTCGAAATCCATCTGTTTCAATGCGCAGCGATGCCGCAGCGCAGCGTGGGCCGGCTCAAAGGATCACTGGCATAAATCCCAGCGATCAGAAAAATTGATTGGCGCAACACCTTGTGCCACCGGTACATTCGACTGGTCCAGCCAAGTGAAAAAAGCTGGCCATCGAGGAACATCTCCCATGCCACAGCGAAACGACACGGCCATATGGTCCGGCCTGTTCCGGATTTCGGCGGAATCCGGTCAGACCCTGCAGGCGCAGATCCGCCAGGCGATCGTCGCCGCCATCCTCGACCGGCAGATCGCGGCTTCCATGCCGCTTCCGTCCTGCCGGATTCTTGCCGAAAAACTCGGCGTGGCGCGCGGCACCGTGGTGCTGGCCTTCCAGCAGCTGGTCGACCAGGGCTTCCTGGTGGCGCGCGAGCGCCGCGGCCATTTCGTCAATCCCGAAGTGCTGGCGACGCCGGCCAAGCCGCATCAGAAGGCGCCCGACCAGGCCAACGAGATCGACTGGAAGGCGCGTCGGCAGATCGCGGCGAGCGACATGCCGCCGCCGGCCAAGCACGACAACTGGATCAAGTCGTCATACCCCTTCGTCTATGGCCAATTCGACCCGGCGCTGTTCCCGACCGCCGAATGGCGCGAGTGCAACCGCATGGCGTTGGCGGTGCTCGAAATCCGCAACTGGGCATCCGACATGGTCGACCGCGACGATCCGCTCCTGATCGAGCAGATCCAGGCACGGCTGCTGCCGCGACGCGGCATCTTCGCCAATCCGGACGAGATCATCGTGACGTTGGGCGCCCAGAACGCGCTTTACATGCTGGCGACGCTGTTGATGACCAAGGGCTCCAAGGTGGCGATGGAGGACCCGGGCTATCCCGATGCACGTTCGATCTTCCGGCTGGCCGGCGCCGAGATCCAGCCGGTTCCGGTCGACCACTCCGGCATCGTAACCTCGGCCATTCCCAATGAATCCGGTTTCGTCTTCGTCACGCCCAGCCACCATTGCCCGACCATGGTGCCGCTGTCGGCAGAGCGGCGGCAGGAGCTTTTGGCGCGCGCCAACCGGCACAACCAGATCATCATCGAGGACGGATATGACAGCCAGCTCCTGGACGAGGCGCCGCAGCAGGCGCTGAAGAGCCTCGATCGCTCCGGCCGCGTCGTCTATGTCGGCTCGATGTCGAAGACGCTGGCTCCCGGCCTCAGGCTCGGCTACATCGTCGCCTCGGCCGGGCTGATCTCCGAGCTTCGGGCGCTCCGCCGCTTCATGCTGCGCCATCCGCCGGCGAACAACCAGCGCGCCGTCGCATTGTTCCTGTCGCTCGGCCATCACGAGGCGCTGGTGCGGCGGCTGTCGAGCGCCTTCGACGAGAGGCGCAAGCGTCTGGTCCATGCGATTTCCGCCTTCCTGCCGGAGTGGCGCTCGACCGATTCGGCCGGCGGCACGTCGCTCTGGCTCGAGGGGCCGCGCGGCACCGATTCGCGCGGGCTGGCGGAGGCCGCGGCCTCGCGCAGCGTCATCATCGAGCCTGGCGACCGCTTCTTCGACCGCACCGAAAAGCCATCGCGTTTCATGCGCTTGGGCATTTCCTCGATCGCGTTGCAGCACATCGAACCCGGCATCCGCGAACTGGCGACGGCAGCCGGACGCAGGCCGGCAGCGGCCTGATCTCCCTTCCCCGACCGGAGCCTGGCGCATGTAGTGCGGCTCCGGTTCTTTAGCTCCTTGGCATATGCGACGGGACCGGCTGGCACATAGGCTGTGCCAATGCCGGCGGCATAGTCGCTGTATAGAGGGGACGAAGCAGGCCGATGGTGGACCAACCGCCGCGCCCGCTCCGCAGCTAAAGTTGGAGTGCCTTCATGCCAATGGCCCATGAGAAGCAGGACGTGTCCGCAGACCAGCGTTCGCGGCGGTCCGGCGGGCGCGAGGCGCGCCGCGCCATGCGGGCGGCACCGCTTGCCGACGACGTCAAGCCGGTGCGTGCCGGCCTCGAAGGCGGAAGCTACAGCCCGCTCAGCGGCAGCGATTGCGAACGTATCCACGAGGCCGTGCTTACCCTTCTGGAGACGGTCGGCTTCGCCAACGCCATCCCCTCCTGCATCGAGGCGCTGACCAAAGCCGGCGCGACCTTCAGTGAGGACGGCCGCCTGCGCTTTCCTCGCGGCCTTGTGCTCGACACCATCAAGAACGCGGCGCGGCATTTCACCCTCCACGGCCAGGATCCGAAGCACGACATGGTGATCCAGGGCAAGCGTGTGCACTACGGCACGGCCGGTGCTGCGGTGCATCTTGTCGATGTCGAAAAGCGTGAGTATCGCGAGTCGCTGCTGCAGGACATTTACGATGCCGCGCGCCTGGTCGAAGGGCTCGACAACATCCATTTCTTCCAGCGGCCGATGGTGCCGCGCGACATTCCCGACCCGCTCGATATGGATTTCAACACGCTCTACGCCTGCGTCATGGGCACGTCGAAGCATGTCGGCACCTCGTTTACCGTGCGTGAGAACGTCAAGCCGGCGCTCGACATGCTCTATGCGATCGCGGGCGGCGAAGAGAATTTTCGCGCGCGGCCTTTCGTCTCCAATTCGAACTGCTTCGTCGTGCCGCCGATGAAGTTTGCCGAGGACGCCTGTGGCGTTCTCGAAGCCTGCGTCGAGGGCGGCATTCCGATCCTGCTGCTGTCGGCAGGACAGGCGGGTGCGACGGCACCGGCGGCGATTGCCGGCGCCGTGGTGCAGGCGGTCGCCGAAGTGCTCGTCGGCCTCATCTACGTCAACGCCATCAAGCCAGGCCATCCGGCGATTTTCGGTACCTGGCCGTTTGTCTCGGATCTCCGGACCGGCGCCATGTCGGGCGGTTCGGCCGAGCAGGCGGTGCTGACCGCGGCCTGCGCGCAGATGGCGCAATTTTACGACCTGCCGGGCGGTTCGGCCGCCGGCATGACAGATTCGAAACTGCCTGATATTCAGTCCGGCTACGAAAAGGGCATAACCGACGTGATGGCCGGTCTTGCCGGCCTCAACCTGGTTTACGAATCGGCCGGCATGCACGCCTCGCTGCTCGGCTTTTGCCTTGAGAGCCTGATCATCGACAACGACATGCTCGGCCACTGCCTGCGCTGCGTGCGCGGCATCGAAGTGACGGACGAGTCGCTGTCGATCGACACGATTGCCGATGTCTGCCTGAAAGGCCCGGGCCATTATCTCGGCAACGAGCAGACGCTGCGGCTGATGCAGACCGAATATTTCTATCCGGCCGTCGGCGACCGCTTTTCGCCGAAGGAATGGAATGAGAAAGGCAGGCCCGATATCCTGCAGCGGGCGATCATCGAGAAGAAACGCGTGCTTGCCGAACGCTTCCCGCGCCATGTGCCAAAGCCGGTCGACGACAAATTGCGCGCCCGCTTCGGCGATATGATCAAGCTGCCGCGCGGCAGAATGGGCGGCTGAGCGTTACCCGCTCGCCGCCAGCAACAAGACACCGGCCAGCGCCGATCCGGCAAGCGTCGGCAGCATACCGATCTTCAGCTTCAGAATGGCGATCATCGAGGCACAGGAAAGCAGCGCCGCGCGCCAGTCTATCGATGAAAGCACCGGCACGTCCATTCCAAGCCCGACATTGCGCACTTCGCCGAAGATGACGTGCAAGCCGAACCATAGAGCGAGATTCATGATGACGCCGACGACGGCGGCGGTGATCGCACCGAGCGCCGCCGACAGCGCCTTGTTGCCGCGCAGCGCTTCGATGTAAGGCGCCCCAAGGAATATCCATAGGAAACATGGGGTAAACGTCGCCCACAGCGTGAACAGCCCGCCAAACAGTCCGGCAAGCAGCGGCGCCAGCAAGCCCGGCTGGCGGAACGCGGCAACGAAGCCGACGAACTGCAAGACCAGGATGAGCGGACCCGGCGTGGTTTCGGCAAGTCCGAGGCCGTCGACCATTTCACCGGGTGCCAGCCAGCCGAAGTACTCGACCGCTGCCTGCGCGACATAGGCAAGGGCTGCGTAGGCGCCGCCGAAGGTGACGACCGCCATGACACTGAAGAAGCCACCGATTTGAGTCCAAACGCTGGCAGGGCCGGTGAAAGCCCAGACCAGCAGAACAGGCCCCAGCCAGATCGGCAGCCAGATCGCCAAAGTGCGCGGCGCGTGCCATCGTGTCGGCCTGACGTGGGTCAGTTCACCGCGCTCGAACATCAGATCGACCACGCCCGTTATGTCGGGAACATCGCCCTTGCCATGCGAGGCGCCGGAAAAAACTGCCGGCGCACTACGGTTGCCGATCCAGCCTGCCAGCCCGGCAAGCAGCACGATCAGCGGAAACGGCACGTTCAACGCGTAGATGGCGATGAAGGCGGCGAGTGCGATCGACACCATGACCGGGTTTTTCAGCGCGCGTCTGCCAATCCGGATCACCGCCTCGATGACAATGGCGAGCACGGTCGCCTTGACCCCGAAAAACAGCGCCGCGACGAGCGGTACATCGCCATAGAGCGCATAGAGGCTGCTCAGGACGAGCATGACAAGCGCGCCCGGCACGACGAAGAGAATGCCGGCAACAAGGCCGCCGGCCGTTTTGTGCAGCAACCAGCCGATATAGATGGCGAGTTGCTGGGCCTCGGGGCCAGGCAGCAGCATGCAGTAGTTCAACGCATGCAGAAAGCGCTGTTCGCCGATCCAGCGCCGTTCCTCGACCAGTTCCTTGTGCATGAGCGCGATCTGCCCGGCCGGGCCGCCAAAGCTGAGCACGCCGATTTTTGCCCAGACCTTCACGGCCTGCCGGAAGCTCGGCACAGCGGGCTCCTGAATCTCCGCCGGCTTTTTCGAAAGGACGGCGCTCACGATGGTTTGCCTGTGCCGAGACTGACTGCGCCGGCGACCGGCCAGTTATGCGTCTCCTCGGTGGCATCGCGGCACCAGCGGAAGAACGCATCGTA
The DNA here is from genome assembly GCF_040323505.1 of Mesorhizobium sp. M0040. Classification (NCBI taxonomy): domain Bacteria; kingdom Pseudomonadati; phylum Pseudomonadota; class Alphaproteobacteria; order Hyphomicrobiales; family Phyllobacteriaceae; genus Mesorhizobium; species Mesorhizobium sp. M0040. Next base: position 40,924 of record NZ_JAMYVA010000006.1, on the reverse strand, counting down.
AAGCAGCATGCCGGCCTCGAGCTGCTCCAGATCGTCGCGAAACATCCGTGACAGGCCAAGCGAGGCGGCCAGGAACCCGGCCGCCTGTGGAACAAGATCGAGGCTCGCAGTATCGGCAGCGCGTATGATCGTGGCCAGGCGATCGAGCGCTTCGGATTTGAGCCCGAACTCCTCGATCATGGTGTCGAAGGTGCAGCGTTCGCCGCGGTGGCTCCAGAACACGTTCTCGATGTCGAAGGGGATGGCCTGAAAGCGATCGGCGACGGCCGCCACTTCGGCCGGCTCGACGAAGAGAAAGACCGCGTGAGGATCGATGAAGCGCCGGATCAGCCAGGGGCAGGCGATGCGGTCGATCTTCGGGCGCGTACGCGTCACCCAAACGGTGCGGCCCTTGGCATCGGCGGGCGGTATCTTGTCGGCGTGAACGAGAAGGCCCTTGGCATCGCGCCACGCTTCAAACCCGCCATCGAGCGATTCGGCGGCAACGCCCTCCTGCCGTAGCCATGCGGCCACGCCTTGCGAGAGCTTTTTTCCCTGTTGGCAGACAACTGTCACTTGCCTGCCGGCGAAGTCGGCAGCCCAGTTCGAGACACTCCTGAAATCACGACGATCCGACCCCGGCAGCAGGCGCGGATCGGCGTTGTAGTCATCATCGATGCGGACGTCGATGATTGCGGGTGCACCCGGCAGCCCAATCAGACGGGACAGTTGCGATACAGTGATAGCGGTTGTTGACGGCATGGCGTCCACCTCCTTGAAAGAGAAGCTTGGACGCGAACGTTGGGCTGACGCCTCACGGGGTCGTCGCGATGCACCCCTTGCGATGATCGTGGATTTGTCACGCCCGCTTGTCAAGCATTGCCGTTCTCGCGGGAGCAATCGCTGTTGACAAATGACCGCGTCCAACCCTGTGCCGGGCATTTCTGCCCATTAACGGCAGGCTATCGCAGGTGGAAAGCCGAGGCTTTCGCTCTACGATGTACCCCCACCCCTACCCCTCCTGGCGCTGACCTCGGCAAATTGCCTGCACCGGCGGCTGGCTCGTGCGACGGACCCTGGTCAGTGATTGTCCCTCGGCACGCCGCTTGTATGAGCCACATCCTGGTATTTCACCGCCGGCTTCAGCACCATTCCTTCGGAAAACTGGTCGACCATGCCGCGCTGGATTTCCTGCCAGGGCGTCTGGTGCTTCGGATACTGATAGCCGCCATTGTTTTGCAGCTCGGCGCGGCGCCGCGTGATCTCGTCGTCGCTGACGAGGATGTCGGCGGTGCCCTTGCGCAGGTCGATGCGGACGCGGTCGCCGGTCTTCAGCAGCGCCAGGCCGCCGCCGATGGCGGCTTCCGGCGAGGCGTTGAGGATCGATGGCGAGCCCGACGTGCCCGACTGGCGACCGTCGCCGATACAGGCCAGCGCGTGGATGCCCTTTTTGATCAGATAGGCAGGCGGCTGCATGTTGACGACTTCGGCGCCGCCGGGATAGCCGATCGGGCCGGCGCCGCGCATGAACAGGATGGTGTGCTCGTCGATGCCCTGTGCCGGGTCGTCGATGCGGGCGTGATAGTCCTCGGGGCCGTCGAAGACCATGGCGTTGCCCTCGAAGGCTTCGGGGTCCTTCGGGTTCGACAGATAGCGCTCGCGGAATTCGGGCGAGATGCCGCTGGTCTTCATGATCGCCGAATCGAACAGATTGCCCTTGAGATTGATGAAGCCGGCATTGGCTTTCAGCGGCTCGGCAACCGTGCGGATGACGTCGAGGTTCTCGTTGACGGCGCCGCTGCAATTGTCGCCGATGGTCTTGCCGTTAGCTGTCATGGCTTCCGGATAGGGCAGCAGGCCGCCCTTCATCAGTTCGGCGACCACGGCCGGCACGCCGCCGGCATGGTGATAGTCCTCGCCGAGATATTCGCCCGTCGGCTGCAGATTGACGATGAGCGGTATGTTGAGGCCGACCTTCTGCCAATCGTCATTGTCGAGCGAAACGCCGAGATGGCGGGCGATGGCGTTGAGGTGGATCGGCGCATTGGTCGAGCCGCCGATCGCCGAGTTGACGACGATGGCGTTCTCGAAGGCCTTACGGGTCATGATGTCGGAGGGCTTCAGATCCTCATGCACCATGTCGACGATGCGCTTTCCGGTCTCGTAGGCGATCTGGCCGCGCTCGCGATAGGGGGCGGGGATAGCGGCCGAGCCCGGCAATTGCATGCCGAGCGCCTCGGCCAGCGAATTCATCGTGGTGGCGGTACCCATCGTGTTGCAATAGCCGGTCGACGGCGCCGAGGAGGCAACGATATCCATGAACTCGTCATAGCCAATCTCGCCGGCCGACAGGCGCTGGCGCGATTCCCAGACGATGGTGCCGGAGCCGGTGCGCTTGCCCTTGTGCCAGCCGTTGAGCATCGGGCCGACCGAAAGCGCGATAGCCGGAATGTTGACGGTGGCCGCGGCCATCAGCATGGCCGGCGTCGTCTTGTCGCAGCCGATGGTGAGCACCACGCCGTCGAGCGGATAGCCGTAAAGCACCTCTACCAGGCTGAGATAGCCAAGGTTGCGGTCAAGTGCAGCAGTCGGCCGCTTGCCGGTCTCCTGGATCGGGTGGCAAGGGAACTCGAAAGGGATGCCACCCATCGAGACGATGCCTTCGCGCACGCGCTTGGCCAGTTCGATGTGATGGCGGTTGCAGGGCGACAGGTCGGAGCCGGTCTGGGCGATGCCGATCAGCGGCTTGCCGGACATCAGTTCGGCCCGCGTCAGCCCGTAATTCAGGTAGCGCTCCAGATAGAGTGCCGTCATGCCCGGATTGTCGGGATTGTCGAACCACTCCTGCGAGCGAAATTTTTTCTTGTGGGTGGGGGCGCCTGCCATCGTGGTCTCCGTATTTGTATGACAAATCGATATGACAACGCGCGGGAGCAGGCAAGGGGCACGCGCCATCCGAATCCGCTCTTTGGTACGAAAGACATACATCTGCCTCCGCGCTAGACGGGATCGTGGTTTGTCAGCCCGCTATCCCGGAGAGTTGGAGCGCGTCGCCGCGGACCCTACCTGACCCTTCCGGCCACCTTCCCCCTCAAGAGGCCCACTTGGGGGAGGGACATCCGCATCACTCGAACACGATGCTCGGCACTGCAGCCTCGGCCGCGCCGCGCTCTTCATTGACGCGGTCCCAGACCCTGGCGGCGATGTCGCGATAGATTTTCGCCTCAGCGCCATCCGGCTTGGAGACCACCACCGGCGTGCCGGCATCGGAGCTTTCGCGGATGCCCATCTCGAGCGGCACTTCGCCAAGGAAGGTGACGCCGAGACGCTCGGCCTCGCGGCGCGCGCCGCCATGGCCGAAGATGTCGTAGCGTTTTCCCGTATCGGGGGCGAGAAAATAGCTCATGTTTTCGACGATACCCAATAGCGGCACGTCGACCTTTCTGAACATGTTGAGGCCTTTGCGCGCATCGATCAGGGCCAGGTCCTGTGGCGTCGAGACGATGACGGCGCCGGCCAGCGGCACCTGTTGGGCCATGGTCAGCTGGGCGTCGCCGGTGCCGGGCGGCATGTCGACGACGAGCACATCAAGCGGTCCCCACTCGACCTCGCGCAGCATCTGCGTCAATGCCGACATCACCATCGGCCCGCGCCAGATCATCGGCGTCTCCTCATCGACGAGGAAGCCCATCGACATGACCTTGAGGCCATAATTCTGCATCGGCTTCAGGATCTTGCCGTCGACGGTCTGCGGCCTGCCACGAATGTTGAGCAGACGCGGCATGGAAGGGCCATAAATGTCGGCATCGAGCACCCCGACCCGCAGCCCGTTGGCGGCAAGCCCAAGGGCGATATTGACGGCGGTGGTCGACTTGCCGACGCCGCCCTTGCCGGAAGCGACGGCGATGATCGCTTCGATGCCGGGTACGCCGCGCTTGCCCTGGCTGTGCGAGGCGGGCGCCTGCGGCGCGGGACGCGCAGGTGCGGCCGGCGGAGCGGGCCTCTGAGCCGGTCTTTGCGGAACCGGCGCCTCCATGCCGCCGCCCTTCTTTTCCGCCGTCAGCGCGACCACGGCGCCGGCAACACCGGGGATCGCCTTGACGACACGTTCGGCCGCCGCACGCAGCGGTTCCATCTCCTGGGCACGGGCAGCGGGAACGGTGATCGAAAAGAACACCTTGGCATCGGCAATGAAAATCTCGGAAACCAGGCCGAGGTCGACGATATTGCCGGTGAAATCCGGCCCATTGACCGTCTTCAGGCGCTCGATAACGATTTCCTTGGTCACGTTTTCATTGGCGGCGGGCATGAGTTTTTCCTCTACTTTTCCGCTCCAGATAATGCAGTTCCGGAACAGAACCAAGCGATGGACCACCAATTGCAGCGGCGTATCGGGGAGGCAGCGAGCATATGACGGCATTTCCAGTGGGAGCAGCCGTCGCCAAATCGGCAACGCAGCCTATTTCATGAGCATGGAATGACAGCCAGGGAAGGAGACGAATCATGCTCGCAAACAGCAACGCGACGGCCAATCTCGCCGTGAAGGACCTGGCCAAGGCCAGGGCATTCTACGAAGGGGTCCTTGGCCTGAAAGAGGTGCACAATGAAGGTGGCGAACTGATCGTCTATAAAAGCGGCGACACCAGCATCAACGTCTACCGTTCGAACTTCGCTGGGACCAACAAGGCGACGGCTGTGACATGGACGGTCGGCGACGAACTCGGCAAGATCGTTGAGGCATTGAAATCGAAGGGCGTGACCTTCGAGCATTACGACATGCCAGGCCTGACGCTGGAGGGCGATGTTCATGTCGGTCAGGGCATGAAGGTCGCATGGTTCAAGGATCCGGACGGCAACATCCTGAACCTTGTGGATAGGTAGATACGGCGCATCGCCTGCCGCGCAGTGCTACGGTGCTGTCACCATGCCAGGCCGACCGCGAGGTAGGTGAGAGCCGCGATCGCCGCGGTTGCCGGCAGGGTGACGATCCATGCCACCACGATGTTACCGGCAATGCCCCAGCGAACGGCGGAGACGCGGCGGGCGGCGCCGACGCCGATGATGGCGCCGGTGATCGTGTGCGTGGTCGATACAGGAATACCGAGCCAGGTGGCGGCGAACAGGGTGATCGCTCCGCCGGTCTCGGCGCAGAAACCCTGCATCGGGTTCAGCCGGGTGATCTTCGAGCCCATGGTGTGGACGATGCGCCAGCCGCCGAGCAACGTGCCCAGCGCCAGCGCCGACTGACAGGTGATGACGACCCACAGCGGCACGTAAAAATTCGCGCCGAGCATGCCTTGCGAATAGAGCAGCACGGCGATGATGCCCATAGTCTTCTGCGCGTCGTTGCCGCCATGGCCGAGCGAATAGAGCGAGGCGGAAAAGAACTGCATGACGCGGAAGGTGCTGTCGACGGCGAACGGCGTCCGCCGCACGAACAGCCAGGAGACCGCGAGGATCAGGACGAGCGCCAGCAGAAAACCTGCCGCCGGCGATAGCACGATGGCCGCCGTCGTTTTGCCCAACCCGGTCCAGACGATGGCACCGGTGCCTGCCTTGGCAACGCCGGCGCCGACCAAACCGCCGATCAGCGCGTGCGAGCTGCTGGACGGAATTCCGACGAGCCAGGTGACGATATTCCAGACGATGGCGCCGACAAGTGCTGCGAAGACCACTGCCGGCGTGACGATGCTGGCGTCGATGATGCCGGTTCCGAGCGTCTCCGCTACGTGGAGACCGAAGAACATGAAGGCGATGAAATTGAAGAAGGCCGCCCAGAACACCGCATAATGCGGCCGCAGCACCCGGGTGGAGACGATGGTGGCGATAGAGTTGGCGGCATCGTGCAGGCCGTTGAGGAAATCGAAGAACAGCGCGACGACGACAAGGCCGACCAGCACCGGAAAGGCTATCGCGGCTTCCACTATACGTTCTCGATGACGATGCCGCTGATTTCGTTGGCGACGTCCTCGAAGCGGTCGACCACCTTTTCCAGCTGGCCGTAGATCTCGCTGCCGATCAGATAGGCCATCGGATCGCTGCGGCCATGCCGCTTGAACAGGTCCTTCAGGCCCTGTTCGTGCAGGTCGTCGGCCCGGCCTTCGGCGCGCATGACTTCCTCGGCGATGGCGTTGAGGCGCACCGTATGCGCCCCGACCTTGCCGAGCAGCGGGATCGCCTCGGCCACCAACTTGGCGGCCTCGACGATGACGCCCCCCATTTCCTGCATCAGCGGGTCGAATTCCTTCTTTTCGAACAGCTTTACCGTCTTGACGGTCTTGTGCATCATGTCGATGGCATCATCCATCGACTGGATCAGGTCCTTGATGTCGCCACGGTCGAAGGGCGTGATGAAGGAGCGGCGCACGGCCAGCAGCACTTCCGCGGTGATCTGATCGGCTTCGTCCTCGAGATCGATGATCGTCTGACACCAGCGGTCGATGTCGTTGCCCTGCAAAAGCTGCTGCAGTGCCTCGGCGCCACCGACCACGGTGCGGGAATGCCGCTCGAACAGGTCGAAGAAGCGATCTTCGCGCGGCAAAAGCTTGCGGAACCAGCCCAGCATGTTCGATCTCCCGTCGTGTCCAGTCCACGACCCCCGTCTCATCCACATAGCGCCGCATTCCATCGCGGGAAACAGTAAGCCGGCTGAAAGATGTGGATGCGGGCGATTTACACAGGCGGCTTGCGGCCGAAGGCGATTTCCACGACGTTGCGCGCTACAATCGGACACAGCGTCCGTGACAGGCTCCCGACGGCATGATCGACAAGCTGGAATTCTTCATAGCACTTGCCAGGGAAGAACATTTCGGTCGGGCGGCGGAGGTGTGCGGCGTCACCCAACCGACGCTTTCGGCCGGCATCAAGCAGCTGGAAGGCCAGCTCGGCGTGATGCTGGTGCTGCGCGGCTCGCGCTTCCAGGGATTGACGCCGGAAGGCAAGCAGGTGTTGGTGTGGGCGCGCCGCATCGTCGGCGACAGCAGGACCATGCGCGAGGAGATGCGGGCGGCACGCCACGGCCTGTCAGGGCGCATCCGCATCGCCGCGATCCCGACGGCGCTGGCCATGGTGGCGCGACTGACGACGCCGTTTCGGGCAAAGCACCCCGGCGTCACCTTCTCGGTGCTGTCGCGGACCTCGATCGAGGTGCTGTCGCTGCTCGGCAATTTCGACATCGACGCCGGCGTCACCTATCTCGACAACGAGCCGCTCGGACGCGTCACCAGCGTGCCGCTCTACGACGAGCGCTACCAACTGATCACCGCCGTCGGGAACCCCTATTCCGACCGCGACAAAGTGACATGGGCGGAACTCAGCCAGCTGCCGCTCTGCCTGCTGACGCCGGACATGCAGAACCGCCGCATCATCGACCAGCATCTGGCCGAAGCCGGCGTGCAGGTGCGGCCGACATTGGAATCCAACTCGATGATCGTGCTGTTTTCGCATATCCGCACCGGCAAATGGTCGTCGATCATGCCGCTTAACCTCTCGGAAACCTTCGGTTTTTCCGAGCCAATCCGGGCGATCCCGATCGTCGAGCCCGACGCAAGCCACACGGTCGGGCTGGTGGCGGCGCGGCGCGAACCGCACACGCCGCTCGTCTCGGCGCTGTTGGACGAGGCAATGGCGCTGGCGGACGATTTCCGCGGCCGCCGCTAGGCTAGACAATGCTGGTGACTGCGAACGATAGAAAATTTCTATCGAGCAACGGATCGGCTTTATTGATTTAGCGGGTTTCCTCTGATTTCCTAAGCACTTAGCGGAAGACCGCCACGACCAGGGAGGGCGCTGCATGACGATGCAGCCTGCAAGTACCGAGATCGCATCGCGCACCGCGGCGATCATCCACGAGCTGAAAGGCCTCGAAGGCCCGCTGCTGCCGATCCTGCACGGCATCCAGGAAGAGTTCGGTTATGTGCCGCAGGACGCGCTTCCGGTCATCGCCGAGGCGCTGAACATCTCCAGGGCCGAGGTGCACGGCGTCGTGACCTTCTATCACGATTATCGCAGCCAGCCGGCTGGCCGCCATGTGCTGAAGCTCTGCCAGGCGGAAGCCTGCCAGTCGATGGGTTCGGATGCGATCGCCGCCAAGCTCAAATCATTGCTGGGCATCGGCTTCCACGAGACAACCCGTGACGGTTCGGTGACGCTGGAGCCGGTCTATTGCCTCGGCCTTTGCGCCTGCTCACCGTCGGCGATGCTGGACGGGGAGGTGATCGGTCGGCTCGACGACGAAAAGCTCAACGAGATCGTTGCCGAGGTGCGCTCATGATCCCGCGTATCTATATTCCCGGCGATTCCGGCGCGCTGGCGCTCGGCGCGGAAAAGGTCGCCAAGGCGATTCGGGCGGAACTGGCCGAGCGCGGCATCGAGGCCAAGATCGTGCGCAACGGCTCGCGCGGCGCCTATTTCCTCGAGCCGATGGTCGAAGTGGCAACAGCTAGTGGCCGCGTCGCCTATGGGCCGGTGAAGCCCTCCGACGTCAAAAGCCTGTTCGACTGCGGCTTTCTCACCGGCGGCCACCACAAGCGCTGGCTGGGCGCACCGGACAAGATCCCGTTCCTTGCCAGGCAGACGCGGCTGACCTTTGCGCGCTGCGGCGTCACCGATCCGCTGTCGCTCGATCACTACAAGGCGCATGGCGGGCTGAAGGGCCTGCAGAATGCAGTGGCGATGACGCCGGCCGAGGTCGTCAAGCAGGTGACCGAGTCCGGGCTGCGCGGTCGTGGCGGCGCCGGCTTCCCGACTGGCATCAAATGGAAAACTGTGCTCGATACGTCGGCCGACCGCAAATACATCGTCTGCAATGCCGATGAAGGCGATTCCGGCACGTTCGCCGACCGCATGATCATGGAAGGCGACCCCTTCGTGCTGATCGAAGGCATGGCGATCGCCGGCATCGCCACCGGCGCGACCAAGGGCTTTATCTATATCCGCTCCGAATATCCGCACGCGGTGGCGGTGATGCAGAAGGCCGTCGAGATCGCCCGCAAGGCCGGCGTGCTCGGCGTCAATGTGCTCGGCTCGGCCAATTCATTCGACATGGAAGTGCGCGTCGGCGCCGGCGCCTATGTTTGCGGCGAGGAAACCGCCCTGCTCGACAGCCTCGAAGGCAAGCGCGGACAGGTGCGGGCCAAGCCGCCGCTGCCGGCGCACAAGGGCCTGTTCGGCAAGCCGACAGTGATCAACAACGTCATCTCGCTGGCCTCGGTGCCGGTGATCATGGACAAGGGCGCCGCCTTCTACAAGGATTTCGGCATGGGCCGTTCACGCGGCACCATCCCGATCCAGATTGCCGGCAACGTCAAGTATCCCGGTCTCTACGAGGCGGCGTTCGGCATGACGCTGGGCGAGATCGTCGACGATATCGGCGGCGGCACGGCGACGGGACGCCCGGTCAAAGCGGTGCAGGTGGGTGGCCCGCTCGGCGCCTATTTCCCGCGCGCGCTGTTCGACACGCCGTTCGACTACGAAGCGTTTGCCGCCAAGGACGGGCTGATCGGCCATGCCGGCATCGTCGTTTTCGACGACAGCGCCGACATGCTGAAGCAGGCACGCTTTGCCATGGAATTCTGCGCCATCGAGAGCTGCGGCAAGTGCACGCCGTGCCGCATCGGCTCGACGCGCGGTGTCGAGGTGCTGGACCGGCTCGCCCAGAACGTCGAACCGGAAAAGCAGATCGCGCTGGTCACCGACCTTTGCAACACGATGAAGTTCGGCTCGCTTTGCGCTCTCGGCGGCTTCACCCCATATCCAGTGATGAGTGCACTCAACCATTTCCCGGACGACTTTCGGCCGACGCCGGTCGCCGAAGCAGCGGAATAGGAGCGGACAGGTATGAACGCGGCATTCGACATCAAATCGCTGGTCCAGGAAATCGACTACGGCACACCCGCCTCTGAAGCCGAGCAGCAAGTGACGCTGACCGTCGACGGCAAGTCGATAACGGTGCCGGCCGGTACCTCGATCATGCGCGCTTCGATGGAAGCGGGCGTCGAAATCCCGAAACTCTGCGCCACCGACATGCTGGACTCGTTCGGCTCCTGCCGGGTCTGCCTCGTCGAGATCGACGGGCGCGGCGGCACGCCGGCCTCATGCACGACGCCGGTCGGCGAAGGCATGGTCGTGCATACGCAGAGCGACCGGCTAGACGCCGTTCGCCGCGGCGTGATGGAACTCTACGTCTCCGACCATCCTGTCGCATGGGGCGAGAAGGCCGGCACTGGCGCCAGCGAGTTCGACAAGATCGTCAGGACGGTCGGCCTGACCGAGAACCGCTATGGCGTGGACGGCCGCAACCACGTCAAGCAGGAAAACGGCGTGGCGCCCGGCCATGGCTCGCTGACCATCGATTACATCGCCCGCGATGAATCGAACCCGTATTTCACCTACGATCCGACGCAGTGCATCGTCTGCTCGCGCTGCGTGCGCGCCTGTGAGGAGGTGCAGGGCACGTTCGCGCTGACCATCGAGGGCCGCGGCTTCGAATCCAGGGTCTCGGCCGGCATGCACGAGGCGTTCGTCGATTCCGAATGCGTGTCGTGCGGGGCCTGCGTGCAGGCCTGCCCGACCGATGCGCTGAGGGAAAAGACCGTGCTGGCGAAAGGCCTTCCCGAGCGCTCGACCGTCACCACCTGCGCCTATTGCGGCGTCGGCTGCTCGTTCAAGGCCGAGGTCAAGGGCGACGAGGTCATCCGCATGATGCCCTACAAGGCAGGCAAGGCCAATCACGGCCACTCCTGCGTCAAGGGCCGCTTCGCCTATGGCTACGCGACGCACAAGGACCGTATCCTGAAACCAATGATCCGCGAGAAGGTCGGCGATCCGTGGCGCGAAGTGTCGTGGGAAGAGGCGCTCACCCATACGGCGAATGAATTCCGCCGCATCCAGTACCAGTACGGCCGCACCTCGATCGGCGGCATCACCTCCTCGCGCTGCACCAACGAGGAGACCTACCTCGTCCAGAAGCTTGTCCGGCAGGGCTTCCGCAACAACAATGTCGATACCTGCGCCCGCGTCTGCCATTCGCCGACCGGCTATGGTCTCGGCCAGACCTTCGGAACCTCCGCCGGCACGCAGGACTTCGATTCGATCGAGCAGACGGACGTGATCCTGCTGATCGGCGCCAATCCGACCGATGCGCATCCGGTGTTCGCCTCGCGCATGAAGAAGCGCATGCGCGAGGGCGCCAAGCTGATCGTGCTCGATCCGCGCCGCACCGACATCGTGCGCTCGGCCCACGTCGAGGCGCAGTTCCATCTGCCGCTGAAGCCGGGCACCAACGTCGCCATGCTGACCGCACTTGCCCATGTCATCGTCACCGAGGGCCTGTTCGACGAGGCCTTCATCCGCGAGCGCTGCGACTGGGACGAGTTCCAGGACTGGGCATCGTTCGTGGCGCTGCCGGAAAACAGCCCGGAAGTGGTCGGCCAGCTTGCAAATGTCGATCCCGACGACATACGCGGCGCGGCGCGGCTCTACGCCCGCGGCGGTAACGGCGCGATCTATTACGGGCTCGGCGTGACCGAGCACAGCCAGGGCTCGACCACCGTCATCGCCATTGCCAACCTCGCCATGGCGACCGGCAATATCGGCCGGCCGGGCGTCGGCGTGAACCCGCTGCGCGGCCAGAACAATGTGCAGGGCTCCTGCGACATGGGCTCGTTCCCGCACGAGCTTCCCGGCTATCGCCACATTTCAGGCGACGCGGTGCGCGCCATCTATGAGAGCCTGTGGGGCGTCAAGCTCGACGACGAGCCCGGCCTGCGCATCCCCAATATGCTGGATGCGGCCGTCGACGGCTCGTTCAAGGGGCTCTATGTGCAGGGCGAGGACATCCTGCAGTCGGACCCCGACACCAAGCATGTCGCCGCCGGTCTCGCCGCGATGGAATGCGTCGTCGTGCACGACCTCTTTCTCAACGAGACGGCCAACTACGCGCATGTGTTCCTGCCCGGCTCGACGTTCCTCGAGAAGGACGGCACCTTCACCAATGCCGAGCGCCGCATCAACATGGTGCGCAAGGTAATGGAGCCGAAATGCGGCTATGCCGACTGGGAAGCGACGCAGGAGCTCGCCAAGGCGCTCGGCCTCGGCTGGAACTACACGCATCCGTCCCAGATCATGGACGAGATCGCCAAGACAACACCAAGTTTCGCCGGCGTTTCCTTCGACCTTCTCGACCGGGTGGGCTCGGTGCAGTGGCCCTGCAACGAGAAGTCGCCGGAAGGCACGCCGATCATGCATATCGGCGGCTTCGTGCGCGGCAAGGGCAAGTTCATCCGCACCGAATACGTCGCGACCGACGAAAGGACCGGACCGCGCTTCCCGCTGCTGCTGACCACCGGCCGCATCCTGTCGCAATACAATGTCGGCGCGCAGACCCGGCGCACCGACAATGTGGTCTGGCATAGCGAGGACCGGCTGGAGATCCATCCGCACGATGCCGAAAATCGCGGCCTGCGCGACGGCGACTGGGTGCGGCTGACCAGCCGCTCCGGCGAGACGACGCTGCGCGCGCTGATCACCGAGCGGGTGTCGCCGGGCGTCGTCTATACGACCTTCCACCATCCCGACACCCAGGCCAACGTCATCACCACCGACTTCTCCGACTGGGCGACCAACTGCCCGGAATACAAGGTGACCGCGGTGCAGGTGGGTGCATCCAACGGCCCGTCGGAATGGCAGCGCGACTATGACGAGCAGGCAAAGCAAAGCCGCCGCATCGCGAAGTTGGAAGCGGCGGAGTAGTCCTTGACCGCGCGCCGCAAAGCCATTGCGCAGATCTCGCGCCTCGCGCGCCGCGCCGGCGGCACTGCGGCCGCCAACCGCATGGTGCCGGAAGAGACGCCGGTGGCGTTCTCCTTTGCCGGCACCACGCATGCGGTGATGATGGCAAGCCCGGCTGATTTCGAGGATTTCGCGCTCGGCTTCTCGCTGACCGAAGGCATCATTGCCTCGCCGGACGAAATCGAAGCGATCGAGGTCGAGGATCACGGCGCCGGCATCGATATCCAGATCCGGCTGAAGGACAGCGCCAACACCCGCTTCGAAGCGCGTCGCAGACGGCTGGCCGGCCCGGTCGGCTGCGGGCTGTGCGGCATCGAATCCATCGAGGAGGCAATGCGCTCGGTAAACCCGGTCGGTGCGTCGCAACTTACACTTCAGGCCGATGACATCGTCCGCTCGGTCAAGCTTTTGTCGAAGCTGCAGCCGCTGCACGCCGAGACCGGTGCCGTCCACGCCGCCGGTTTTTACCTTCCCGGCAAGGGCATCGTCATGGCGCGCGAGGATGTCGGCCGCCATAACGCGCTGGACAAGCTGGCTGGCGCGCTGGCCAAAGCCGGTATCGACGGCAGGTCGGGGGCCGTCGTCGTCACGTCGCGCGTTTCGGTCGAGATGGTGCAGAAGACCGCGGCGATCGGCTCGGCCGTCATCATTGCCGTCTCGGCGCCGACCGCACTTGCCATCCGCACCGCGGACGATTCCGGCATGACGCTGGTGGCGCTGGTGCGCGGCGACGATTTCGATATTTTCACCCATCCTGACCGAGTGGTTTCCGGAGTTGCCAAGCATGTCGCATGACGAGGGCCACCTCATGAGCACCAGCGAAAAGCTGGTTCGCATGGCCAACCAGATCGCCGCCTTTTTCCACTCCAAGCCGCGCGAGCAAGGCATTGCCGGCGTCGCCGAGCACATCAACAAGTTCTGGGAGCCGAGGATGCGCCGGCAATTGTTCGAGATGCTTGACAGCGGCGGCGAAGGGTTCAACGAGCTTGTCGTCGCGGCCGCGCCACACATCAAGCGGCCGGGCGCGCCGGAGGACGCAGGTTTTAGCGTCGGCGGAGCGAACACCGAGACCGCCGCGTCACAGAAGTAGCCGCCGCCGGCCTATATTCACTCGCTCTAAGGTTTCATCTGCCGCAAGCTACGCGCCTCTGCTATGATCGGCGACAGGAAATCGTCGGGTCGGGCGGACAAACCTCGTGAGGCCGATCGAAACTCGATACGCGCTCAGTGGCGACGTGCGGATCGCCTATCAGGTGGTCGGCCAGGGATCGCTCGATCTCGTCTTCGTGCCGGGTTTCATTTCCAATCTCGACCTGCACTGGGAAGACGAGGGCTACACCCGGCTGTTGAAGCGGCTTTCCGCGTTCTCGCGGCTGATCCTGTTCGACAAGCGCGGCACCGGTCTGTCCGATCGCGTCGATGCCCACCATCTGCCCAGCCTCGAAACCCGCATGGACGATGTACGCGCGGTGATGGATGCGACCGGCAGCGGCCGCGCCGCCTTGCTCGGCGCTTCGGAAGGCGCGCCGATGGCAATGCTGTTCGCCGCCACCTACCCGGAGCGGACGCGGGCGCTGGCGCTTTATGGCGGCTATGCGCATTTCCACAAATGGGTGATGCCGCCGGAACGCCTTGAGGCGTTCATCGCGACGGCGGAGACCGCATGGGGCACCGGCGCCACCCTGCCGCATTTCGCGCCCGGCCGCGTCGACGATCCGCGTTTCGCCACATGGTGGGCGCGCTTCGAGCGGCTGTCGGCGAGCCCGACCGCGGCAATCGCCCTGGCCCGCATGAATGCAGCTATCGACGTGCGCGGCGTGCTGGCGGCGATCAGCGCACCGACGCTGCTGGTCCATCGCCGCAACGATGCGCGCGTCGACCCGGAGGCCAGCCGCTTCCTGGCCAGGAAGATCCCGAATTCGCGGCTGGTCGAGGTGGCCGGGCGCGACCACCCGATCTGGACCGGCGATGTCGACCGGGTGGCCGATGTGATCGAGGAATTCCTGACCGGAGCGCGCGCCGTTGCCGAGGCCGAGCGCGTGCTGGCTGCACTGCTGGTCACCCGGATCTACGACACGGCGCGGCTTGGCGACCGCATGTGGAGCGAGCGCAGCCAGCGTTTTCAGGAAACATGGCGGCTGCTGGTCGGGCGCCATGGCGGCCGCCCGGCCGGCACGCATGGCGAGCTGATGATGGCGCGCTTCGACGGCCCGGCGCGGGCCGTACGCTGCGCGGCGGCGCTGCGCGATGCGGCGCAGGAGATCGGCATCGCCAGCGCGCAGGGCGTGCATGTCGGCGAGGTCGAGTTGCGTGGGCCGCCGACGGGGTTGACGGCGCGCGTGACGATGCAGCTTGCCGCGCATGCCGGGCGCGGCGACATCCTCGCTTCGCGGCTGGTCGCCGACCTCGCCGCCGGTTCAGGCCTTCATTTCAATGACGCCGGGCGCATCGCGCTTGACGAGCTGGATGAGCCGCTGGCGCTGGTGCAGGCGACCTCGGAACAGCATCTGGAGCCGGCCTGCCGGCCGAAGGCCAAGGCTGCCGAGCCGGCCGCACTGACGGCGCGCGAAAGCGAGGTGGTGAACCTCATCGCCGATGGCAAGAGCAATGCCGCGATCGCCGCCGAACTCGGGCTGAGCGAACACACCGTCAAGCGCCACGTCGCCAATATTCTGCTCAAGCTGGACCTGCCGTCGCGGGCGGCGGCGGCGGCGTTCTCGGCCCGGCACGCTGGCCCGCACGGGCCATAGGAGCCATGGCGCTTTCGGACGAAGCGGCCAGGCATGCGTAAGCGCTATCACTTCGTCCCATGCAGGCCAGGCGGATGTCGCCGGGAAGGCGCTGCGAAGGGAGGAATAAAATGCTGAAGTCGACACTCAAATCACTGGTGCTGGCGGCAGGCGTTGGCGCGCTGTTGGCGATCGTTCCTGCCAAGGCCGAAGACGCCTCAGCGACCGCTGCCTACAAGGACATCCAGGCAACGCTCGGCTTGGTGCCGGACATGTTCAAGACGCTGCCGGATGTCGCCGTTGCCGGCGCCTGGGCCGAGATCAAGGGCGTGCAGCTCAACCCGAACACCGCGCTCGACGGCAAGACCAAGGAATTGATGGGCCTCGCCGTCGCCTCGCAGATCCCCTGCCAGTACTGCATCTATTTCCACACGCAGGCGGCCAAGCTCAATGGCGCCAGCGACGAGGAGATCAAGGAGGCGGTGGCGATGGCGGCGATCGTGCGCCACTGGTCGACGATGCTCAACGGCAGCCAGGTCGATCTCGCCACTTTCAAGAAGCAGTCCGACGAGGTGTTCGCGGCCGTCAAGGCGAAGTCGCAGTGAACCACCTGCCCGTCTATGAGCGCCGGGCGGTTCTGATCAATTGAACGCCCGGTGAAGACGGGCCTATGGAGGAAAAAATGCTGACCAAGACACAGACGATAGACGGCGCTGCGATCAAGAAGGCGATTGAGGGCCGTGATGGAAAATTGCTGGCGAGCTTCTATGCCGACGACGCATTGGTGCGGGTGATCGACCGCAACAACCCGCCGAGCAAGCCGCGCGAAATCCGCGGGCGCGCAGCGATCACCACGTTCTGGGACGACATCTGCAGCCGGGCGATGACCCACAAGGTCGACACCACCATCGCCGACGGCAACAATCTCGCCTTCACCCAGGCCTGCTCCTATCCGGACGGGACCAAGGTATTCTGCGCGGCGATGCTGGAGCTGAAGAACGGCCAGATCGCACGGCAGACGGTCGTGCAGGCCTGGGACGAATAAGGAGGCGGCGATGTTCAGTGCCAGATGGCAGATCGACGCCAAGTTCGGCCACAAGCAGACCGTGCTCGAACTGTTAAAGAATGAGAACGCGAGATCGGCACGCAGGTCGGTCTCGACGACCTCAAGTTCCAGACCATGACCGGATCGATCGGCGCGCGGGAAGCGACGGTCGAGTCCCACCAGCAGGTCGAAAGCCTCGCCAGTTGGAGGCGTTCTTCGCCAGGATCGGCAAGATCGCCGCGCACGCCAAATGGGGCAAGGAAATGGAGCCCTATGTCGTGTCGGGCACCAGCCTGTGGAACATCTACCGCATCGTGGAATAGCAGTCCGGCTTACTCCCTTCTCCCCGTCACTTACGGGGAGAAGGTGGCGGCAGCCGGATGAGGGGCAGCGCGACGTCTATAAGTACGGAGAGCGCAAACCTCTATTCGCTCTCGCCGTCCAGCGCGGGCACCGACACGCCGGCAAGCTCCGCCGCCAGCAGCCGCGACGCACCGGCGCGTGCGATCCTCAGCATCAGCGCCTTGCGCGTTGCCGCCGCCATGCGGTGCTCGGGCGCATCGCGCAAAATCTCGGCGCCGTAACCGTCGGAGAGAATGAAGCCGCATTCCTGCGGAAAAATTTCTGAAGGCACGCCGGGATGGGTGGCGAAGAAGAAACGGTCGGAATGCAGCCGGTAGTCCGGCCATTTGCGGTCGACCCTGAAATCCTCGATCGAGGACTTGATCTCGATGATCCAGATGTCGCCGTGGCGGGTCAGCGCCACGAGATCGGCGCGGCGCCCGGTGGCCAGCGACAGTTCGGGCAAAACATGCGCGCCCATCTGCTTGAGCAGCCGCTGCACGCCACGCCTGACCAGCATGGCGCGCTCCGACTGGCGGCCGTCGATGAGCGGATTGAGGGGAATCGGTGAGATGATCGGCATGGCGGCACCATGCCAGATTTTGTTCACGGTTTGAACCGGTTTTTGCGGGCGATTAAGCACTTTACAAACACGGCGATGTGCCTGATACCTTGAATCCACAGTAGGAATCCGGGTTATGAGTGTCCTTTTCGAGCCACACTTCCACAACGAAGAAGCTGCTTTCGAACGGCTGGAGACGGGCAAGAAGGCCCGTTAGGCAATGGCTGAGTCACAATGAGCGTCGTGAGCGGTGTGGTGCTTTGTACGTCTTCTGCTGAAGATCGATCGAGCCCGAACGGCCTGCCCATTCTCTTCGAGAGCATACAGGAATGGCTGGCAGAGCGCGCCCCCTTCCAACAACTTAACAGCGTTGAGGATAGCTTTGGCGGCAGCAAGCACCCGCAAATGTTTGTAGCCGGTGGTGGCTTCAACCATTTCCCTGAAGACGATTTTGCGGCCTACGTGATGTTGTTGCCTTGGCAAAACCCAGAAAACGTTGTGCTGGTGATCGACCCCGAAGAAGGACCTACCCGCGTCTTCAGGCCTTCCCGTTTTGTAAAGTACAGAATTGCCTTTTGAGAAACGATAAAGGCCCGCCCTTCCACAAGGCATGCCGCTCGCGTTAGCAATGCAATTCCTACGGGTGACGGAGCTATGTTTTCGCGAGGCGTCGCCGTTGATCTAATATTCACCGCTGCAGGCCCGAGTGGTCATAGCGTGACCACAAAGGTGGCGAAGCATGGCTACTGAGAATACGAGTTTGACGGCCGAGCAAACCAGGCTCAACAGGATGCTCGCGCGGGGCGTCGTATTTTCCGTCATTTGGCTCGCCGGTTTCGGGTCTTCTTATGCACTCTACCAGGGGCTTCTGGCGCGACGGATGATAAAAATGAATCCCGTGCTTCGGGGAAATGGCCGCGCCTGGTGGTGCATCATTGTGGGAGGGCTTGGGGCCGCAGCCTTATGTGCGATAGTTGGCGCCGGCATTTTCAACGCCATGACACAACCCTAGGTCACGCTGTAACACCGCCTGCCGATCTGGTGTTGGGTCATATTGATTTGTAGGTCCCGTTCAATGAGTGCTTCCGGCGCCATCCTCCCATCATTGACCGTCATTTCCCGCCCGCAAGTTCAAAGCTTGCTGATTCATATCAGAATGCTCCTGTCCCGTCGCCGGGCCGCACCAGATATGGCAACTTAGATTTGCCATTGTCATCGACCCGGCCCTCAGCTAACCGGCATCATCCCCTCCAGAGCAATAATTCTCGTCTTTGCGCAGCGTTCGCGGATGGCTTTGAGGCGGCCGTATTCTGGAGAGTCGTACCATGCCAGGAGGGACGCCATGTCCGGGAATTCGACAATGACGAGGCGATGAGGTTCCCAATCGCCCTCCAGAACTTTGGTGGCTCCGCCGCGAGCGATGTACCTCCCCCCATAGCGGGCTTCGGTTGCCGGCACGTCCCGGCGGTATTCCTCGAAAACGGCGGCGTCGGTTATGTCTACATCAGCAATGAGATACGCGGCCATTGACCTTACTCCCTGAAAAAAACATTGAAACAGGTCTATTAGCGGCCCCGCAACTAAGCCAGCGGTACTACGCCTCGGAAACGACTCGCCTTCTCCCGGATTGCGGCGCTTAACTGTCTTGGTGGGGGCAGCTCTGGGAGGAGACGAACCATGCCGATGTATCTCACGCGATTCAGCTACAGGCCCGAAACCTGGGCGCGCTTGATGGATAATCCCGAGGATAGACGCGAGGCTGCCCGTTCCTACATCGAGTCGGTCGGCGGAAAGCTGCACGGGTTCTGGTATGCCTTCGGGGAGTACGATGGCTGGAACCTATGGGAGGCGCCGGACAACGTGTCGATGGCATCCGTCATGCTCGCCATCGGTGCGGGAGGCGCGCTCAGCTCGTACGAGACCACCGTCCTGTTAAGTGTCGAAGAGACGATGGACGCGCTTGGCAAAGCGAAGTCGATCCGGTACCGCCCGCCGGGATCGTGACCGCCGCCCGCGCTTTGCGGAGTGTCGAAGGCTGGGGAACGCTTGCTCTCGGACGGCGCACGTTGCAGCTTGCGCTTTCAATGTCTGCCACGGATTCTAGGAGGAGCATTAGATGACGGAAGATGACGACCGGAAATCGGCGACGCCGGAGGAAATCCGCTCGGCCATCAGAGGCTGGGCGGTGCTTGGGGCAATTATCGTTGCCGTGTTTGGTGCGGCCTACGTCATGATCGATAGTTGAATGGCCAACGATCCTGGTCGCCCCGATGGATTGCCTGAAAAGATCGGCACGGTCCTTGGTGCATTGGTGGTGATCGGCACGTTCGGGCTTCTGGCTTGGACCGTGCTTCGCGGCGTCCTTTATTAAACCCGGCCTGTCTGGACTTTCCCTTGCGGCGGCCGCGTCTCAGGCCGATCTCCTCGTTGCAACGGATGATCTTGGCCGCAGGCCAGAGCGCCGGGCAGCGTCACCGACATCCATGAGTGATTTCCTCGGCTCGGGGTTCTTGTTCCTGGCCCATTGATTTTGCAACATAATCCTGCGGGGGCTGTTGCCGAAATGCCATAGTCGCAGGTTTACCAGCACGCAAGTCCAAGGATGTAGGCATCGCCCGCTTGGCAAGCAAAGCAAATGCCAGCATGAATGAAGATGAAAAAAGCGGCCGACTCGAGCCGCTGTTGTTTGGGCAGGCATCGGACCTTTTCATGCGCATGAAGTCACTTGCAATCGTCGCGGCCCTGGCGCTGTCGACGGCTGTCGCCGGTTGCAGCACCATCGGCTCGCAGATCTTCACCAACAACTACGGCGCGGTGACCGACGCCGGCTATCATTTGCCGCGCGTTCCGATCGAAAAGGTGCCGTTCAAATACCGCCGACAGATCGTCGACTACGACACCAGGGAAAAGCCGGGCACCATCATCGTCGATACGCAGAACAAGTTCCTCTACTTCGTCATGGGCGACGGCGAAGCGATGCGCTACGGCATCGGCGTCGGCCGTGAGGGTTTCGAATGGCACGGCACCGCCCATATCGCGCTGAAGCGCGAATGGCCGACCTGGACACCGCCTTCGCAGATGATCAAGCGGCAGCCGGAGCTGGCCAAGTTTGCCGGTGGCATGGAGCCGGGATTGAAGAACCCGCTCGGCGCGCGCGCCATGTACCTGTTCAACAAGGGCGGCGACATGGGTTATCGCCTGCATGGCAGCCCGGAATGGAATTCGATCGGCAAGGCGATGTCGTCGGGCTGCATCCGGCTGATGAACCAGGACATTATCGACCTCTACGACCGCACCTCGGTCGGCGCCAAGGTCATTGTGATATAAAACCCTTATACGCGGACCGTCTAGGCAACAACACAGACGTCGCAAACAGAAAACCGGGCACTTTGGCCCGGTTTTTTGTTGTCTATCGATGTTGACGATGGAACGTCGCGTCAGGAGACCTGTTCGACATGCTGCACTTCCGGCACAAAGTGCCGGAGCAGGTTCTGGATGCCGTGCTTCAGCGTCGCCGTCGACGACGGGCAGCCGGCGCAGGCGCCCTTCATGTGCAGGAACACGGTGCCGTTCTCGAAGCCGCGGAAGGTGATGTCGCCGCCATCCTGGGCCACCGCCGGGCGCACCCGCGTGTCGAGCAGCTCCTTGATGGTGACGACCAGCTCCTCGTCGGCCTTGTCGTAGAATTCGCCGGTCTGGCTGGTCTCGGCGGCGGGGCCGGCCTTGGCCATCACCGGGGCGCCGGACATGAAATGCTCCATGATGGCGCCGAGGATAGCCGGCTTCAGATGCTGCCAGTCGGGGCCGTCCTTGGTCACGGTGATGAAATCATAGCCGAAGAAGACGCCGGTGACGCCGGGGATTTCGAACAGCCGGCCGGCGAGCGGCGAAGCCGTCGCGGCACTGTCGGCATCGCGGAAATCGGCGGTGCCTTCTTGCAGCACTTCCTTGCCGGGCAGGAATTTCAGCGTCGCCGGGTTTGGCGTCGACTCGGTCTGGATGAACATGGCCGTCTCCGTGCCCGTTTCGGGCAGCTAGTTTGGAATAATTCTAATTAGGCTTTATCCGCCCGACATTCAAGCGAAAGGCATCGCCGGCGGTAGCGGCAGGCGGAATGTTTTACCCCTGCCTTGCGCGAGGCGCGCTCAGGCGAGGCTGTCGATCTCCTCGTCCGACAGGTTCTGCGGCACCACCGTGACGGGAATCGGAAAGGCGGCGCCCTTGCCGGCGACCGCGCCGACCAGCGGCCCTGGGCCTTCCTTGCCGGCGCCTGCCGCCAGCACCAGAATGGCGATGTCCTGGTCTTCCTCGATCAGCTTGTGGATCTCTTCGGTAGGCTTGCCCTCGCGGACCACCAGTTCCGGCTCGATGCCGAGCTTCTGGCGCACCTTGTTGGCGTAGCTGTCCAGTGCGGCACGCGCCGTGGCGGTCGCCTCCTCGCGCATGATCTTCTCGACGCCCAGCCAGTGCTGGAAATCATCCGGCTCGATGACATAGAGCAGCACCAGCACGCCGCCCGTGCTTTGCGCCCGCTTCGAGGCGTAGGCGACGGCGCGCTCGCATTCGGGCGTATCGTCGATGATCGCCAGGAACTTGCGGCGATGACCGACTTCGCGGCTGAGGCGTTTGGAGACCATATTCACCCTGTTCGATGGTTTCGGCCGCAATCTGCCACCGCCACAGCCCGCCCGCAAGCGACCGGCGGCTGTGGCAATGCTGGTGCAGCTTAAAGCGCGATGCGTTCGACCAGCGACGCGCTTCAGGTTCTTGTTTTATGCATGTCGTTATCGCAAAACCGCTGCACACTTTTGCGCGACATGCATTAGCCTTGCAACAGGCCGATAATGTCGCGCACGGTCTTCATGGTCGCTTCGGCCAATGTGCCGGCACGCTCGCCGCCATCGCGCAGCACCGCGTCGACATAGGCGCGGTCGCCGGAGATGCGGCGCATCTCGCCGGCGATCGGCGCCAGCTTTTCCACCGCAAGGTCGGCCAGCGCCGGCTTGAACACCGAAAACTGCTGGCCGCCATATTCCTTCAGCACCGCCTCTTTCGAGATTTCGGCGAGGCCGGCATAGATGCCGACGAGGTTTTCCGCTTCCGGCCGGCCGGCAAGCCCGTCCAGTTCGCCGGGCAAAGCCTCCGGGTCGGTCTTAGCCTTGCGGATTTTCTTCGAGATGGCGTCGGCATCGTCGGTCAGGTTGATGCGCGACAGGTCCGACGGATCGGATTTCGACATCTTCTTCGAACCGTCGCGCAGCGACATGATGCGCGCTGCCGGGCCGCCGATGACCGGCTCGGTCAGCGGGAAATAGCCGTTCACCGTCTCTTCGCCGACCTCCATTTCGACGCCGACGCCAAGCGCTGCGATGCGGTCCGAAAAGTCGTTGTTGAATTTCTGCGCGATGTCGCGGGTCAGCTCCAGATGCTGCTTCTGGTCGTCGCCGACCGGCACGTGGGTGGCGCGGTAGACAAGGATGTCGGCGGCCATCAGGGAGGGATAGGCAAGCAGGCCGAGCGAGGCGTTCTCGCGGTCCTTGCCGGCCTTGTCCTTGAACTGCGTCATGCGGTTCATCCAACCGATGCGCGCCACGCAGTTGAAGATCCAGGCAAGCTCGGCGTGCTGCATCACCCGCGACTGGTTGAAGACGATGTGTTTTTTCGGGTCGATGCCCGAGGCGAGAAACGCCGCGGTGATCGAACGCGTCTGGTCCTGAAGATCCTCATAGACGAGCTGTGCGGTCAGCGAATGCAGATCGACGACGCAATAGATACAGTCGGAGGTGTCCTGCAGGGCGACGAATTTCTTGATGGCGCCGAGATAATTGCCGAGATGCAGATTGCCGGTTGGCTGGACGCCGGAAAAAACGAGCGGTTTGAAGGCGGGCTGATCGGTCATGGTGTTTCCCTGGCTTGTGGAGGGCCGTTTCGCGCGCGGCGAAAGTCTTGCGACGGCGCGCTTATGGACGAGAGCGAGGAGACGATCAAGAGGGGCGTTGGCCAGGGCGCGCAGGCTTTGACGTCGGCCGAACAGAAGGCTGTTTGAGGGATGGCGCCGACCAGAAACAAAAACCCGCCTCGGTGGGCGGGTCGTTGGAGCCAATTAGCACCATAGCGACATTAATAGCATAGCTGCCGGCACAAAGCAAGAACAAAATAGCTCGCGTCGGCAATCGCTTCGATTTGGCTTAGGGTCACATTGACGGACTGATGTAGATAGCTACATAATATTTGCTACACAGCGGAAGCAAAACAATGACGATCAACATCAACAACAAGGAAGCGGACAGCCTGACGCGGGCTTTTGCCAGGCTTGAAGGTGTCGGCATCACCGAGGCGATCGTGATCGCCATGCGCGAAGCCTTGGAGCGCCGGCGCAATCGCGAGACGCCGCTGGAGACGGCGGCACGGCTCCGGGCCGAGTTCGGTATTGAGCTGAGCGAGCAGGCGCGCAAGCCGCTGCCGCGCTCGGTCTACGACGAATTGTCCGGCGAAGACTGATGTTCATCGATGCAGCCGCTATCGTCGCAATACTGAGCAACGAGACCGAAGCCCCGCGCTGCGCGCAGGCGGTCATGAAGGCGTCGGCTCCGTTCACGTCGGCTATCGCGGTTTGGGAAGCCGCGATGGCGCTTTCGCGATCGGAAAAGCTAGCCGTCCCGGTCGCCACAAGCTTCAAGATAGTCAGCCGTTTTCTCGAAGAGCGTGGAATCACCTTGCGGGAGCTTCCGCCTCCCTCTGACGCAGCATCTCTGTCAGTCGAGGCTGCGTCGCGGTTTCGCAACAACGCTGGCCGCCTGAACATGGCCGACTGTTTCCACTACGCTTGCGCGCGCTACTACGCCGTTCCGATGCTTTCGACGGCGGACGAATTCCGCTTCACGGATCTGGAGACTGTTGCTTGACCGGCTGGGAGCCCTTGCGCCCGATATTGCGGCGGATCATGCCGAAATCGGCACCGCCGATGGCGAAGGCGGTGACGAAGTAAAGCAGCGCCCCGCCGGCGACGAGCGCTAGCAGCGTTACCGCCTTGATCACCAGCGGCGAGCCGGAGCCGAGACTTGCGGCGAACCAGTGTTCGGCAAAATAGAGCGCCGCGGCCATCACCGCCGCCGACAGCATCAGCCGCGGGATGCGTTTCATGAGCGGCACGTCGCGGCCCCAATGGCCGCGCCGGATCAGCACGGCGAGCAGCATCGCCGCATTGACCCAGCCGGCGACAGCGGAGGCAACGGCAATGCCGGGCGCGCCCATGGTCGGAAACAGCGTCAGCGCCGTCGTAATGTTAACCGCCACCGAGATGGCGGCAAAAATCATCGGCGTGCGCGTGTCCTCGCGGGCGAAATAGCCTGGGGTGAACGCCTTGATCAGCACAAAGGCCGGCAGGCCGAGGCCGAAGATCGCCAGGATTGCCGCGACCGTCGGCGTCGAATTGTTGGCGGCAAAGGCGCCGCGCTCATAGACCAGCCGCACGATCGGCTCGGACATGACCAGCAGCGCGGCCGCCGCCGGCAAGGTCATGAAAAGGGTAAACTCGACCGAGCGGTTCTGCAGATTGGCGGCCTCGACCAGATTGCCTGATTTCAGCGCCCGCGACAGTTCCGGCAAAAGCACGATGGCGACGGCGACGCCGACGACGCCCAGCGGCAGCTGGTAGACGCGGTCGGCATAGGCCAGCGACGACACCGCGCTGTCCTGCGCCGACGCGATCGCCGTGCCGATCAGCTGGTTGATCTGGGTGATGCCGCCGGTGATCGCCGCCGGCAGCGCCAGGATCAGCAGCCGCTTGACGTTCGGCGTCATCTTCGGCCGCCGGAAGCCGATCGAAATGCCGGCATGGCGCACCGCCGCCCAGACGATCGCCAGCTGCACCAGGCCGGCCGCCAGCACGCCCCAGGCCAGCCCGAACCCGACGGTGCGGGCGTCCGAACCCTTGTACCAGGCAAAGGCAAGCACGGCGATAAGGATGACGTTGAGGAACACCGGCGCCACCGCAGCGGCGAAATAGCGGCGCAGCGAATTCAGCATGCCGGCCATCATGGCGCCGAGCGACATGCAGATCAGGTAGGGGAACATGACGGTCGCCAGCGCCACCGTCGTCTCGAATTTTCCCGGCGTGTCGGCAAAGCCCGGCGCCACCAGGTAGCGCACGATCAGCGGCATCGCCAGTTCCATGGCGATGGTCAGCGCCAGAAGCGCCGTGAACAAGACGCCGAACACCTCTTCGGAAAAGCGCTTGGCGCCGTCGGTGCCGTGCGTCTCGATCTCCTTGGCGAACAGCGGCACGAAGGCGGCGTTGAAAGCGCCTTCGGCAAACAGCCGGCGAAAGGTGTTGGGGAACTGGAAGGCGGCGTTGAAGGCGTCGGCGATCGGCCCGGTGCCGAGTGCGGCAGCCATCAGCATCTCGCGGCCGAAACCGAGGGCGCGGCTCATCAGCGTGCCGGAAGCGACCGTGGCGAATTTCTTGACAAGGCTCATGCGCTTGAAGACTGCCTGTGCGATTGGGGCAAATGGAAGGTAACAGTCACTCGGCGGCCGTTTTGGTCTTGCCGCGCTCGGACGCCGTGCCCTCGAGCACCGCGATCAGCCTGTTGCGGATAGTCGCGGTGCGCGACGGGCTGTCGATCTTCTGGCCGGTGAGATCGGTGACGTAGAATGTGTCGATGACCTTTTCGCCGAAGGTTGTGATGTGGGCCGAGGCGATGTCGAGCGACAGGTCCGACAACATGCCGGTGATCTCCGACAGAAGGCCCGGCCTGTCCAGCCCCTCGACCTCGATGACCGAGAAACGGTTCGACAGCGTGTTGCGGATCTCGGCGCGTGGCGGAATACGGAAAACCTTGGCGCCGCGCCGCGGCTTGGTCCGCTTCTCGATCATTTCGGGCAGCCAGCTCTTGCCCGACAGCACGTCCTCGATCAGCCGGCCGACGCGCTCGGCACGGCGGCGCTCGTCCTCGTCGAGGTCGAACTCCCTCGAGATCAGGATGGTGTCGAGCGCCCGACCATCCGAGGTGGTGAATATCTGCGCGTCGACGATGTTGCCGCCGGCCGCGGCACAGGCGCCGGCAATCACCGAA
The DNA here is from genome assembly GCF_040323505.1 of Mesorhizobium sp. M0040. Lineage (NCBI taxonomy): Bacteria > Pseudomonadati > Pseudomonadota > Alphaproteobacteria > Hyphomicrobiales > Phyllobacteriaceae > Mesorhizobium > Mesorhizobium sp. M0040. The sequence goes on along the minus strand of NZ_JAMYVA010000006.1, from coordinate 14,401 downwards.
AGCAGGCGCGGATGGTCCTGCGCCAGCACCGTGATCTCGGTCACCGCCTCGAACTGGTGGGTTTTCACCATGGTGGCGAGCTTCTTGCCGGCGTGATCGGCCTCGCGGATGAATTCGGCATGGCGGAGCTGGTCGGGAAGATCGACCGCCAGCAGATAGTTCTCGTAGTGCTGGCCGACATAACGCTTGCGGGCCTTTTCCGGCCAGTCGGCAAGCGCCTCGGCCAGTTGTTCGCGCGCCGCCGCCGTCCGTTTGGCGCGCGACACCTCCGAAAACCCGCCGGTCAACAAAAGCTCGGTCTCGTAATAGAGCGTACGCAGCAACTGGCCCTTCCAGCCGTTCCAGACCCCAGGCCCGACGCCGCGGATATCGCAGACGGTAAGCACAAGCAGCATCTTCAGCCGTTCGACCGACTGCACGATGGCGGCAAAATCCTCGATCGTCTTGCGGTCGTTGAGATCGCGGGTCTGCGCCGTCATCGACATGACGAGGTGGTTCTCGACCAGCCAGGCGACCGTTTCGGTGTCGGCCGGCGAGAGCCCCATATGCGGGCAGATGCGCCGGGCGATCCTGGCGCCGGCTTGCGAATGGTCCTCCGGCCTGCCCTTGGCGATGTCGTGCAGCAGCACGGCGACATAGAGCGCCTCGCGGCTCTTCTTCAGCCCCGGCATCAGCGAGTGGGCGAGTGGATGGATCTTTTCCCCGTCGCCGCGCTCGATCTCGGCCAGCACCCCGATGCAGCGGATGAGGTGCTCGTCCACCGTGTAGTGGTGGTACATCGAGAACTGCATCATGGCGACGATCTTGCCGAAATCCGGGATCAGCTTTGCCAGCAGTCCGGCCTCGTTCATGCGCCGCAGATTGAGCTCGGCATTGCGGTCCGAGGTCAAGATGTCGAGGAACAGCCGGTTGGCCTCCTCGTCGCGCCTGAGCGCCTTGCCGACGAGGCCGAGCGAACGGGTCAACAGCTTCAGCGCATCGGGGTGGAATTCAAGGCCATGCTTGTCGGCAAACCAGAACAGCCTGAGCAGGTTAACCGGATCGCGCTCGAACACCTCGTCGTCGGCAATGTTGATGCGGTGGTTGTCGACGATGAAATCGGCCGTGCCGGCGAGCTTGCGCTTGCGGCGCGAAAAGGTGAGGAAGATGCGGTTGAAGCCCGGCACATGCTTGGCCTGCTCTTCTTCCAGCGCGGCGCAGAAAATGCGGGTCAGGTCGCCGACATCCTTGGCGACGAGGAAGTAGTGCTTCATGAAGCGTTCGACCGCCGACAGGCCGGGATGGGTGGTGTAGCCCAGCCGCTCGGCAATGTCGCGCTGGATGTCGAAATGCAGCCGCTCCTCGGCCTTGCCGGTGAGGAAATGCATGTGGCAGCGCACCGCCCATAGGAAATCCTCGGCCTTCTGGAATTCCCTGTATTCGGCGTCGGTAAAGACGCCCTTGTCGACCAGTTCCTCGCCGGTGCGCACGCGGTAGAAATATTTGGCGATCCAGAACAGCGTCTGCAGGTCGCGCAGGCCGCCCTTGCCGTCCTTGACGTTGGGCTCGACCAGATAGCGGCTCTCGCCGGCCTTGGCGTGGCGCTCGTCGCGTTCGGCGAGCTTGGCCTGGACATATTCGGGGCCGGTGGTGCGCACCACCTCGTGGTCGAAGCGCTGCAAAAGCTCGTCATAGAGCTTTTGCTCGCCCCATAGGAAGCGCGCCTCCAGGATCGAGGTGCGGATGGTGATATCGGTGCGCGACAGCCTGAGGCACTCGTCGATGTTGCGGGTGGCATGGCCGACCTTCAGCCCGAGGTCCCACAGCATGTAGAGCATGTATTCGACGATCTGCTCGCCCCATGGCGTCTGCTTGTAGGGCAGCAGGAACAGCAGGTCGATGTCGGACCCGGGCGCCAGCGTGCCACGGCCATAGCCGCCGACGGCCACGACCGCCATGCGCTCGGCCGATGACGGGTTTTTGACGCGATAGACATGGGTGGCGGCGAAGTCGTAGAGCGCGCGAATGATCTCATCCATCAGATGCGACAGCCGGGCGGCGCAGGCGGTACCGCTGCCATCGTCCATCAGCATGCGTTCGGCGACCGTGCGGCCGTCGGCGAGTCGGCTTTTGAGAAGCTTGAGAACGCCGCTGCGCGCGGCCTTGCCGGAGCCGTCCCCTGCCGTGGCCGCGGTCAGTTCGGTCATCTCGCGGCGCAAGGCTTCGCCGTCGATCAGTTCCTCGAGCTTCAGGGATATTCTTGCCATAAATGCCGTTCGGCCTCGCCGTTTCGGCGGCGTCTATAGCGCGTTTTCGCGGCGCTGGGTATGGGGCGGACGGACGCGTTCTCCGCAGCCGTGGAACGGGACGATCGTCTCATGCCCGCGGCCGGTGCAGTTTGGGCCTGGCCACGAAAAATCGAAATCAGCCCTTGACCTTCCAGTTACTGGAAGCACTACCTCCGCCGCAACATCGAAATACAGGGGCTTTCGGCATGACGCATTCGGATCACCATCATCACGCCCATGGCAGCTGCTGCTCGGCAAAAGGCGCCTCCTCTGCTGCGGACGCCGTCGTCCGCGATCCGGTCTGCGGCATGACCGTCGATCCGGCTGCCGGCAAGCCGACGGCCGAGCATGACGGCCATCGCTATCATTTCTGCAGCGAGAGCTGCCGCGCGAAATTCGTCGCCGAGCCGGAAAAATACCTGACCGCAACCGATCCCGTCTGCGGCATGAGCGTCGATCGCGCCACGGCCAAGCACTTTTTGCGGCACGAGGGCCGGGGCTTCTATTTCTGCTCGGCCGCTTGCCAGGCGAAGTTCGAAGCCGAGCCGGCAAAATATCTCGGCGACAGGCCGGCGCCGCAGCCGATGCCGAAAGGCACGCAATACACCTGCCCGATGCATCCGGAAATCATCCGCGACAAGCCCGGCTCCTGCCCGATCTGCGGCATGGCGCTGGAGCCGATGGGCGTGCCGACCGGCGACGAGGGGCCTAACCCGGAACTGGTCGACTTCACCAGGCGCTTTTGGGTGAGCGCGGTGCTGTCCGTGCCGTTGCTGGTCATCGCCATGGCGCCGATGCTCGGCCTGACGTTCCAGGCCTTCATCGACGACCGCGCGAAGGTCTGGCTGGAGCTGGCGCTGGCCAGCCCGGTGGTGCTGTGGGCGGCATTCCCGTTCTTCCATCGCGGCTGGAACTCGGTGCTCAACCGCAGCCCCAATATGTGGACGCTGATTTCGCTCGGCGTCGGTGCCGCCTATCTCTACAGCGTCGTCGCCACGCTGTTTCCAGGCCTCTTTCCGCACCAGTTCCGCGGCCATGACGGCACCGTGCCGGTCTATTTCGAGGCGGCGGCGGTGATCGTCGCGCTGGTGTTCCTTGGCCAGGTGCTGGAATTGCGCGCCCGCGAGAAAACCGGCTCGGCGATCCGCGCGCTGCTCGACCTGGCGCCGAAGACGGCGCGGCTGATCGGCGCGGACGGTTCCGAAAACGACGTGCCGCTCGATACGGTCAAGGCCGGCGACCGCTTGCGCATCCGCCCAGGCGACGCCGTGCCGGTCGACGGCATTGTGCTCGAAGGACGCTCTTCCATCGATGAATCGATGATCACAGGCGAGCCGCTGCCGGTCGAGAAGACCGAAGGCGACAACCTCACCGGCGGCACGCTCAACAAGAACGGTTCGCTGATCATGCGCGCCGAAAAGATCGGCGCCGAGACGACGCTGGCGCGCATCGTCGAGCTGGTCGCCAAGGCGCAGCGTTCACGCGCGCCGATTCAGGGGTTGGCCGACCGCGTCTCGTTCTACTTCGTCCCGGCCGTCGTGCTGGTCGCGATCATAGCGTTTGTCGCCTGGGCGATCGTCGGACCGGAACCCAGCCTGGTGTTTGCCATCGTCTCGGCGGTCTCGGTGCTGATCATCGCCTGTCCGTGCGCGCTCGGCCTTGCCACGCCAATGTCGATCATGACCGCCACCGGGCGCGGCGCGCATGCCGGCGTGCTGATCAAGGAAGCGGCGGCGCTCGAGCGCTTTGCCTCGGTTGATACGCTGATCGTCGACAAGACGGGAACGCTGACCGAAGGCCGGCCGCGGCTGACCGACGTCGTCGCTTTCGAAGGGATGGCGCAAGACGATCTGCTGGCGCTCGCCGCCGGGCTGGAAAAAGGCTCGGAGCATCCGCTGGCCGAGGCGATCGTCGACGGCGCCCGCGAACGCGGGGTGAATATCCCGGATGCCGGCGGTTTCGAGGCCGTCACCGGCAAGGGTGTTTCCGGCACGGTTTCGGGACAGAAGGTGGCGCTCGGCAATGCCGCAATGATGGCCGATCTCGGCATCGACACGGCTTCGGTCCTGGCCAGCGCCGAGGCGCTGCAGGCCGATGGCAAGACCGTGATGTTCGTCGCTGTCGCAGGCAAGCTCGCCGGTCTCGTCGCCGTTGCCGACCCGATCAAGGCGACCACCGCCGAGGCGATCAAGGCGCTGCATGACAGCGGGCTGAAGATCGTCATGGCGACCGGCGACAATGAGCGCACCGCCAAGGCCATCGCAGCCAAGCTCGGCATCGACGCGGTGCGTGCCGGGCTCTTGCCCGAACAGAAGAACGCGCTGGTCGAGGAATTGCGCGCCGGCGGTGCCGGCGTTGCCATGGCCGGCGACGGGGTCAACGATGCGCCCGCACTGGCCGCCGCCGATGTCGGCATCGCCATGGGCACAGGCGCCGATGTTGCGGTCGAAAGTGCGGGAATTACGCTGGTCAAGGGCGATCTCAACGGCATCGTCAGGGCGAGGACGCTGGCCCGCGCGACGATCCGCAACATCCGCCAGAACCTGTTTTTCGCTTTCCTCTACAATGTGCTTGGCGTGCCGGTTGCTGCCGGCGTGCTTTATCCGCTCACCGGCACGCTGCTGTCGCCGATGCTCGCGGCGGCGGCGATGAGCCTGTCTTCGGTTTCGGTGATCGCCAACGCATTGCGGCTCAGGACGTTGAAACTCTGAGTAAAACTTCCAGATAGACCCTGTTCAAAAAAGGAGACGATGAATGACCTTGGCCAAGAAGATCGTGCTGCTGATGATGGCGGCGGGAATGCTGCTTGCTGTTTTCCTCGAAAGCGTTCCGGCACAAGCCGAGGAGATGAAGCACGACATGGGCGCAATGGGCGCGCAGAGCCCCTCGACCGAGGGCTACAAGGCGGCGATGGACAAGATGCATACCGACATGATGGCAATCGAATATTCCGGCAATGCCGATGTCGATTTCGCCCGCGGCATGATCCCGCATCACCAGGCGGCCATCGACATGGCCAAGATCGAGCTCGCCAATGGCAAGGATCCGGAAATCCGCAAGCTGGCGGAAGCAGTGATCGCCGCGCAGCAAGCCGAGATCAAGCAGATGCAGGACTGGCTCGCCGCCCATCCGGTGAAGTAGCGGTTCACGCTGTCGGGGAATCCAGGCGAGAGGCTTCACCTGGATTTCTGCTTCACCTGGATTTCCCTTGGCGGCTATGGTGCTATCCGGGCCTCGGACTGGAGCATGCCATGCCATCGACGATAAGAACGACCACCCTGCCCTGCGGCGAAGCCGTGCCGGTGCTCGGCCAGGGCACCTGGAAGATGGGCGAAGACGGCCGCCGCCGTGGCGACGAGGCCAATGCCCTGAAGCTCGGGCTGGATCTCGGCATGACGCTGATCGACACCGCCGAAATGTATGCCAGCGGCGGCGCCGAGGAGGTGGTGGCGGAGGCCATCGCCGGGCGCCGCGACGAGGTCTTCCTGGTGTCCAAGGTGCTGCCGTCCAATGCCTCACGCGCCGGCGTGAAACGGGCCTGCGAGAACAGCCTGAGGCATCTCGCCACCGACCGAATCGATCTTTATCTGCTGCATTGGCCGGGCAGCGTGCCTTTGACGGAAACGGTAGAGGCGTTCGAAGCGTTGAAGGCAGCCGGCAAGATCCGCCACTGGGGCGTCAGCAATTTCGATACCGGCGAGATGGAGGAGCTGGTCCGGTTGCCGGCCGGCGGCAACGTCCAGACCAACCAGGTGCTCTACAATCTGTCGCAGCGCGGCGTCGAGTTCGACCTCGCCCCGTGGAGCCGGCAACGCGGCATGCCGCTGATGGCCTATTCGCCGGTCGATCAGGGGGTATTGGCGCGCAACGCCAGATTAGATGCCATCGCCGCCCGCCACGGTGCGACGCCGGCGCAGATCGCGCTTGCCTGGGTGATGGCGCAGGACGGCGTCATCGCCATTCCGAAGGCCAGCCGCCCGGAGCATATCCGGCAGAATGTCGCGGCGTTGGACATCGCGCTCACGAGCGAAGATTTCGCCGAAATTGACCGCGCTTTTCCGCCGCCGAGGCGGAAGTCGGGCCTGGCGATGATTTGAGGGGTGGGGCGGAAGGCAAGCCAAAGCAGCGTTCCGTCACAGAGGGGGGTGCCGTAGAGCGCTATCAGACGAGCACTACTTCCCAGCCATCCCCTTCAGCCTGTACAGCGCCTCCAGCGCCTCCCTTGGCGTCATCTCGTCGGGATTGATCTCCGCTAGCGCCAAACCCAGCCCATCACTCTTCGCCGGCTTGGGCGCCTCCCGCTGCGCCGCCACGGAAAACAGCGGCAGGTCGTCGACCAGGCGGTTGGCCTTGCCCGAAACCTCGCCGGCTTCAAGCTGGTGCAGCACTTCCTTGGCCCGGCCGACGACGGCCTCTGGCAGGCCGGCCAGCCGCGCTACCTGGACGCCGTAGGAACGGTCGGCGGCACCCTTGCCGACCTCGTGCAAGAAGACCACGTCGCCCTCCCATTCCTTGACCCGCATGGTGACGTTGGAGAGCCGCGGCAGTTTTCCGGCCAGCGCCGTCATCTCGTGGAAATGCGTGGCGAAAATCGCCCGGCAGCGGTTTTTCTCGTGCAGATATTCGACCGCCGCCCATGCGATCGACAGGCCGTCGAAAGTGGCGGTGCCGCGGCCGATCTCGTCGAGGATGACCAGTGCGCGTTCGCCTGCCTGGTTGAGGATCGCCGCCGTCTCGACCATCTCGACCATGAAGGTGGAGCGGCCGCGCGCCAGATCGTCGGAGGCGCCGACCCGCGAAAACAGCCGGTCGACGACGCCGATATGGGCTGATGCCGCCGGCACGAAGGAGCCGGTCTGGGCGAGGATGGCGATCAGCGCGTTTTGCCTGAGGAAGGTCGATTTGCCGCCCATATTGGGGCCGGTCAGCAGCCAGATCGCGCCGGCCTTGGCATCGCCTTGCGGCGACAGATCGCAATCATTGGCGACGAACGGGCCTTCGCCGGAACGCCGCAGCGCCTGTTCGACCACCGGATGACGTCCACCCGAAATCTCGAAGGCAAGGCTTGCATCGACCAGCGGCCGGCACCAGGCCTCGCTCTCGGAAAGCAAGGCAAGTGCGGTCGAAACGTCGAGCACGGCGAGCGCTTCGGCGCCGGCGCGGATCGTGTCGGCCTGGCCGACGACTTCCGCCGTCAGCGCCTCGAAAGCGGCAAGCTCGATCGCCAGCGCCCGGTCGGCGGCGTTGGCGATCTTGGTTTCCAGTTCGGCGAGTTCCGTGGTGGTGAAGCGCATGGCGTTGGCCATGGTCTGGCGATGGATGAAGCGCGCCTTGGCGCCGTCGCTGCCGGTCATCAGCGCATGATGATTGGCGGTGACTTCGATATAGTAGCCCAGCACATTGTTGTGCCTGATCTTCAGCGAGCGGATGCCGGTCTCGTCGATCAGCGAACGCTCCAGCCCGGCGATCACCTTTCGCGACTCGTCGCGCAGTGCCCGCATCTCGTCGAGTTCGGCGTGGTAGCCGCCGCGGACGAAGCCGCCGTCGCGCCTGAGCAACGGCAGCTCGTCGCTGAGCGCCTGTGCCAGATGCGTCGCCAGTTCACTGGGCAGTGCCTTGATAGCTCCCAACGCCGCGGTCAGTTCGGCCGGCAATGCGGTTTGGCCGAACAGTTCGGCGATGGCGCCGGCCGCTTCGAAACCGGCGCGCAGCGCGCCGAGGTCGCGCGGGCCGCCGCGGTTGAGCGCCAGCCTGGACAGCGCGCGCGGCATGTCGGCAACGCTCTTCAGGCTCGCCCGCACTGCCTGGCAAAGGCGCGTCTCGGAGCGGAAGAACGACACCGAGTCCAGCCTTGCAGCGATGGCCGCCGGGTCGGTCAGCGGCGCCATCAAGCGGTCGGCGAGCAGCCTTGCACCGCCGCCGGTCACCGTGCGGTCGATCGCCTTGAACAGCGACCCGTCGCGGCTGCCGGACAGCGTGCGCAGCAGTTCCAGATTGGCGCGCGTCGCCGGGTCGATGAACAGCGTCGAGCCCTGCTCCTCGCGCTGCGGCCGCGACAGCGGCGGCCGCTCGGCTTTCTGCGTCTTCTCGACATAGGCGATGACGCCTGAGATCGCCGACAGTTCGGCGCGCGAAAACGTGCCGAAACTATCCGGCGTCGCCACCTCGAAGAAGCGGGCGATGCGGCCGGCGGCCGAAGCCGAATCGAACAGCGACGGCGGCTGCGGGCTGGCGACGCGGCCGAGCACGTCGAACACCGGTTTCAGCTCCGGGTCGTAAAACACCGGTTCGGCGACGATCAGCTCGCGCGGATCGACGCGGAAGACATCGGCGAGCAGCCGGTCGGCGGTTGTCTCGGCGACGCGGAAGACACCGGTCGAGATCTCGATCCAGGCTAGGGCGAAAGCGTGATCGCTGCTGCCGCCCTTGACCCGTCCCAGCGCCATCAGAAAACTCGATTCCGACGGCGCCAGCAACTTGTCCTCGGTGATGGTGCCTGGGGTGACCAGCCGCACCACGTCGCGGCGCACCACCGATTTGCCGCCGCGCTTCTTCGCCTCGGCCGGATCCTCGATCTGCTCGCAGACGGCGACGCGGAACCCCTGGCCGATCAGCTTCTGCAGATAATCGTCGGCGGCATGCACCGGTACGCCGCACATCGGGATGTCGAGCCCCTGGTGCCTGCCGCGCTTGGTCAGCACGATGCCGAGCGCCCGGCTTGCCTTCTCGGCATCGTCGAAGAACAGCTCGTAGAAATCGCCCATGCGGTAGAACAGCAGCGAATCCGGGTTCGCCGCCTTGATCTCGATATACTGCTCCATCATCGGCGTCGCCGGCGCGAAGGCCGGCGTGGCGTTGTCGCTTCGAATGGGCGTCTCGTCGTTCAAGAAGCTGCTTCCAAAATTTTGCAAGCCATGCTTGGCGGTTTACAGCGGCGAAGTGTAGCCTTAATCCCGAACCTTCCACAAAAGAAAGCATGCGCACCCATCTCAAGCGGTGCCGTACGGGCGAGGAAACCGAAAGTACCATGGCCAAGAAAACCGAAAGCAACGGGCCCTCCGTCAGCGCCCAGGAGGCATTGGAATTCCATGCCATGGGCCGCCCCGGCAAGCTGGAGATCGTCGCCACAAAACCAATGGCGACGCAGCGCGATCTCAGCCTTGCCTATTCGCCGGGCGTCGCTGTGCCGGTTCTCGCCATCGCCGAGGACCCGAGCCGCGCCTTCGACTACACGGTTCGCGGCAACATGGTCGCCGTCATCTCCAACGGCACCGCCATCCTCGGCCTCGGCAATCTCGGCGCGCTGGCCTCGAAGCCGGTAATGGAAGGCAAGGCGGTGCTGTTCAAGCGCTTCGCCGATGTCGATTCCATCGACCTCGAGGTCGATACCGAGGATGCCGACGAATTCATCAACTGCGTGCGCTTTCTCGGCCCCTCCTTCGGCGGCATCAACCTCGAGGACATCAAGGCGCCGGAGTGCTTCATCATCGAGCAGCGGCTGCGCGAGCTGATGGACATCCCGGTCTTCCATGACGACCAGCACGGCACCGCCATCATCTCGGCCGCCGGCCTGATCAACGCGCTGGAAATCACCGGCCGCGACATGAAGACCACGAAAATGGTCTGCAACGGCGCCGGTGCTGCCGGCATCGCCTGCATCGAATTGATGAAGGCGATGGGCTTTGCGCCTGAGAATATCATCCTTTGCGACACCAAGGGCGTCGTCTTCCAGGGCCGCACCGAAGGCATGAACCAGTGGAAATCGGCGCACGCCGTGAAAACCGGCGCGCGCTCGCTGGCCGAGGCGCTGGACGGCGCCGACGTGTTCCTCGGCCTCTCGGCCAAAGGCACGCTGACCACCAAAATGGTGCAGTCGATGGCCAAGAACCCGATCATCTTCGCTATGGCCAATCCCGACCCCGAGATCACGCCGGAGGAAGTCGCCGAGATCCGCACCGACGCCATCATGGCGACGGGACGGTCCGACTATCCCAACCAGGTCAACAATGTGCTTGGCTTCCCCTACATCTTCCGCGGCGCGCTCGATGTGCGGGCGACCACCATCAACGACGATATGAAGATCGCCGCGGCCAAAGCGCTCGCCGAACTGGCGCGCCAGGACGTGCCCGACGACGTCGCCGCCGCCTATCAGGGCATGCGGCCGAAATTCGGCCCCAACTACATCATTCCGGTGCCGTTCGACCCGCGCCTGATCTCGGCCATCCCGATCGCCGTCGCCAAGGCGGCGATGGACTCCGGCGTCGCGCGCAAGCCGATCCTCGATCTCGACCGCTACGCGCAGGAGCTTTCCGCCCGCCGCGACCCGATCGCCTCGACGCTGCAGCGCATCTACGACCGCGTCCGCCGCCAGCCCAAGCGCATCGTCTTTGCCGAGGGCGAGGAGGAGCAGGTGATGCGCGCCGCCGTCTCCTATGTGAACCAGCGGCTCGGCACCGCCATCCTGCTCGGCCGCGACGACATTATCAAGGAAAACGCCAGGAATGCCGGCATCGATCTCGGCAAGCAAGGCATCGAGATCATCAATGCGCGGCTGTCGCGGCGCAACTCGGTCTACACCGACTATCTCTACGAGCGCATGCAGCGCAAGGGCTTCCTGTTCCGCGACTGCCAGCGGCTGATCAACAACGACCGCAACCATTTCGCCGCCTGCATGGTGGCGCTGGGCGATGCCGACGGCATCGTCACCGGCGTCACCCGCAACTATTCGACGGCGCTCGACGATATCCGCCGCGTCATCGACGCAAGGCCCGGCCACTGCGTCATCGGCGTGTCGATCGTGCTGGCGCGGGGTCGCACCGTCCTCGTTGCCGACACCGCGGTGCACGACATGCCGGATGCCGTCGAGATCGCCGACATCGCCGAGGAGGCCGCCGGTTTCGCCCGCCGCATGGGCTACGAGCCGAGGCTCGCCATGCTCGCCTATTCAACCTTCGGCCATCCGCAGGGCGAGCGTTCCGAGCGCGTCCAGGAAGCGGTGCGCATCCTCGACAAGCGCCGCGTCGATTTCGAGTATGACGGCGAGATGGCCGCCGACGTGGCGCTCAACGCCCGCGCCATGGCGCAGTATCCGTTCATCAGGCTGACCGGCCCCGCCAATGTGCTGATCATGCCGGCCTTCCACTCGGCCTCGATCTCGACCAAGATGCTGCAGGAGCTCGGCGGCTCGACCGTCATCGGCCCGCTGCTGGTCGGCCTGAACAAGCCGGTTCAGATCGTCTCGCTCAATGCCAAGGATTCAGACATCGTCAACATGGCGGCGATCGCGGCGTATAGCGCGGGAGCGTAAGATCTCATTCCTACAGTTGGATTGAAGGCGAGTAGAAGATATCGCTGTCTCGTCGCACATGCCCGGACTGCTTTGAAGTATTTTGAGGAATACAACTGTCGAAGTAGTAATTTGGACCAGATTGGGGTTACATAATATATGGAGCCGGGCGACAAACGACACTACTTCAACGACAGCCCAATCGAGACGGCTGATGACGACAGTTACGGCGTCGCGGGATTCGCGGATTCGATCACTAAGAGTATTGTTAGGATGCAGAGGCCGGTAGGAGCGACCATCGCGCTCAACGGCCCTTGGGGGTCGGGGAAAAGCAGCGCAGTCAACCTTATCCGATCAGCGTTGCGCAAGGCCGGCGACGACAAGCTGGTCGTGACCGATTTCAAATGCTGGTGGTATCGAGGTGAGGAAGCGCTTGCCTTAGCCTTTCTGCAAAGCCTGCATGGTACGTTGAAAACAACTCTCGGCGACAAGGTCAAAGACCTTATTCCGAACATCACCCAACGATTGTTGCAAGCTGGGCCGGTCATCGGCGCGGCGGTCTCGCTCGCAAGCGGGGCTCCGTTAACGGCGTTGTTTACTGGAGGTTCGAAGTTCGCCAGCACGTTCTTCCCGCAGGGAGAAACGCTTGAAAAAACTTTCCGCAAGCTTGCGAAGGTTTTGGAGGAAGAAGACCGTCGATTTCTTGTGATTATCGATGATATTGATCGTCTCAGCCCAGATGAGGCTATAGCGATATTCAGATTGGTTAAGTCCGTAGGTCGTCTGCCGAATGTGATGTATCTGTTAGTGTTCGACCGAGACCTCGCCGAAAGAGTAGTGGCGCAGAGGTTTCCGTCCGAGGGACCGCATTTTCTGGAGAAAATCGTGCAGGCGGCGTTTGAGATTCCGGCGCCACTGCAGGTAGATCTGAACGAGGCCGTCTTAGGCTCTATTCAAGAGATATGCGGCAATCCAGAGGAAAAGCAAATCGTTCGGATCATGAATCTATTCTATGACGTGGTTGCACCGTACATCACCACGCCTCGCCATGTGGCGCGATATCAAAACGCGATAAGTGTCACTTGGCCCGCCATCGAGGGCGAGGTGAGTATTGCCGATTTTATCGCGCTCGAAGCGCTTCGGCTGTACGAACCAAGACTATTTAAAGCAATCAGAACGCGTAAGGCCGAGGTATGCGGGACGAAGGAGGGGGGAGGAGGGAAACAAGATCTCGAAGGTCAACTTAAGTCGTTGGTGGAAGACATACCGAAAGACCGCCGAGACTTGGCCAACACGGCGCTGCAACGGCTGTTTCCAAGGCTTGAATCGATGGGATATGGCAGCGATTGGGTCGCTGAATGGGATTCGGAGCGACGCGTGTGCGTCGATGCACATTTCGACACATATTTTCGACTTACGCTTAGCGAGGAGTCTCTCTCGACGAAAGAAATCGGAAGATTGGTCGAAAGTGCCGACAATGCAGAACTCGTCAAAAATACGCTACGGCAAGCGGGGAAGACATCTCGACGAGGGGGCAAATCCATGGTGCCCGTCTATCTTGATGAATTGACCACGCATGCTGCACGTGTCGAGAAAACCAAAGTCGAACCATTCTTGAAGGCGCTGTTCGAGATTCATGATGAAATCGATCTAGAGCAGGACGCTAGCCGGGGATTCGGTGAGATCGGCAATACTCGCTTTCGATATCACTGGTTGATACGTCGCCTTACGCGACGGCGATTTTCGCTTGAAGAACGTAATGCTCTCTACCTTGCGGCACTGGAACCGGCGGCTCTCGGCTGGTTAGTCGACTTTGTCAGTCCGGCACGTGACGATTATAAGGAAAACCGCCAAGAGGGACCAACCCGCGAAGAGGACTGTTTAGTGCAAAAGGCAGCGCTTGCTCCCCTAACCACGCGGGCGCTTGACGCGATTCGCGTCGCAGCAACGGATGGCTCGCTGCTGCGACACAAGGATCTAATTTACATCCTCTATCGCTGGCGGGACTTCCTAAATGGCGATTCCGCTGAAGTGCTGGCGTGGACGAATGCCCGGATGTCAGAGGATACCAGCCTTGTAATTCTCGCGCGGGAGCTCACTGGCCGTTCCTGGTCAATGGGGATGGGCGGTTTTGGAAGCCTTGGAGACCGCGTCTCGAAATCGAACGTCACCGCGCAAATCAGCGATGATTCCGACATCATCGATGCCAAAGTCTTCCGTAGCGCACTTGAACATCTTGTGGCCGAGGCGAAGCCGAATAAGGAAGATCTGGAGATCGTTCAAACGCTACTTGACGCGTGGGATCGCAAGCGAGCAGGCAAAGACGATCTTTCTGATCGCTAGCTGTGCGGACGAGAAGGCGCAGAGCCTTAGCGGAGAGCAGCTTGACAAGTGATCCGCGCAGCAGGGGAGGATGGAAAGTCGGGGCAGCCGCATCACCTGCTTGTGCCAGCCGATCCCCAAGACAAGCCATTCCCGGAACCGCTTGATGCCGGCCCCGGTTGCCCAGTCTCTGCTGCAGGCAATAGCATCCGTCGCTCTTGCCTTCCTATCGGGGGGAGGTAAGAGCTATTCTAAATCAGCCCGGCCTGCTCGGCCTCGCGGCGCAGATTCTGCCGTGGCCTTGGGCCTATCTGCTGGATGACCAGCCCGGCCGCCAGCGAGCCGAGATCGCCGCACTGCTTCAGGCTGCGGCCTTGCGTGTAGCCGTAGAGGAAGCCGGCGGCGTAGAGGTCGCCGGCGCCTGTGGTGTCGACCAGCTCGCGGATCCTGGTCGCATTGATGGTCACGGTCTCGTCGCCGCGCACGATCACCGAGCCCTTTTCCGAGCGGGTGACGGCGGCGATCT